>CAMKQS010000055.1 GCA_946414975.1 uncultured Caryophanales bacterium
TTATTCTTCTCTAATATATCTTTATTTCTATTAAGTTCATTAATAACCTTAACATCAGGATTCTCAATTGTAAAATACATAATAATTGTTATAAGACTAAACGCAGAATTTATAACAATAATTCCAGGATTAATTTCTCTTAAGGTTGCAACAATTATCATTACTAGTATTAAAACAAGTAATGGATAATTTTCTTTCTGCTTAATCTTCTTATAGTTTTTAATTAAACATATTAAATCTATAATTATGCTTATAGCACCCATTACTAATAATGAATCAGCAGCTGGTCCATAGGAATATGTATATACATTATTACTAAAATAATAAATTGGAGCAATAAGTATAAAAGCAAATAAAACCATAAATGTAAAAAAACATATACCAACACATTCTTTTTTATGTTTTTGATAAAAACTTGTCCCCTTAAAAAAAGATATATAAATCATATAAAGAGTAAATATTATTAGCCATCCTAGAAGTCCTAATAAAAAAACTCTATTAACAATTGCATTAATTACCACATATGAACTACGATGTGCGACAAAGAAACAACAACATACCTCTAATACCAAATTAAATATACTTATTAGTACCAAATAACTATACACTTTGTTTTCTACATTTCTAATTCTTGGTTTAGAAAAATAAACAATCGCAACAAGAATTAAGTACAATAAATTAGTTAAAATTATCGATAATCCAATAATCATCATATCACCTATCCTTAATAAAATTATATCACGAATAAACTTGGATGTAAATTTCATTAGTTAAAAAAATTCAAGATTTATTAAATTCTTGAATTTCTAGTTAGTTTTTTAACTTTATTTTCTTCCTCTTCTTTTAATTTCATAAAATCTATTTTACCAATCGATGTTTTTGGAAGCTCTTTGATTGCAACAATTTCTGTAGGAATTAGATATTCTGCTAACATCTCTTTACATAAATCTTTTAATTCTTGCAATATTTTTTCTTTCTTTTTCTCATCTTTTAATACAACATATAATTTAGGAAGTTCACCTTGTGAAAAGTTTTTATCTCTAACACCAATCACCGTACTTGCACATACATTTGGATGTTTCATTGCAACTTCAGTAATTTGAATTGGATAAACCTTAAATCCATCATGCCTTATAATTATATTTTTCATTCTATCAATTACATAAATGCATCCATCTTGATCAATATATCCAATATCTCCTGAATGAACCCAAATTTTACCATCATTATGTTTTTTTAACATATTTTTAGTTTCAAGATCATTATTATAATAACCTAACATAGTATTAGGCCCTGTTATACATACTTCACCTACTTCACCATATTTTAATTCTCTATTCATATCAGATGGATCAAATATTGCCATTACAGTATGTGAAAAGGGAATTCCAACAGAACCAATTTTATTACACTCACTTTTAGAAGTTGCACATACAGCCGCACATACTTCAGTAAGCCCATATCCTTTAGCTATTTTATAATTACAATTATGCTCGTCAAAATATTTATTTATTTTAACCTCACTATTAACATCTAATTTATCTCCACCAACAATAGCAGAAAAAATAAAATTTAAATCTTCATTTTTTAAAATCTTGCTTAAAAGCAAAGAATCGTAATGCGTTGGAACACCAGTCATATGATTAGGACGATTCTTATGAAGTAGCTTATCAAATTCATTTGGATTAAATTGCGGAATAAGACTAACTTCCATACCACAGGCTAAAGGAAGATGCAATCCATTTCCGACTCCATAAGCAATAAATGGTGGCATAATGTTTAACCATTTGTGTTGACGTTGGAAATCAAAACCACAATTTTCACATTGGAAAGATGCAGCATTTATATTATCATTTGTAAGCATAACGCCTTTACTTCTACCCGTAGTACCTCCAGTATATACAATTACTACTGGTTTATCTTTTTCATATTTAGCCTCTATATTATCATTAATATATCCTTTTCCCATTTCTAAAAATTCGGAAAAATCAATATAATCTTTAAATTTAGTTTCCCTTTTCTTAGAAAGCGAAGATAATGTATTTTTTAATTTAAAAGGATATTTCAAATAACTAGGCAGTGAATTACCAGGTGAGAATAACACTATATCTTCAATATTTGTTTGTTTTTTTAAATTAACTAACTTATCAGCAACTACGTCTACTGCAAAAAACTTCTTTGAGCCTACTAAATTAACATATTCAGCAATCTCTTCAGGACTTTTTCTAGGATCAATCATATTAGATACCGCACCTATTTTAGAAAGTGCATAAAATAAATATACTGTTTCAGGTAGCGTTGGCGCACTAATAGTAACAATATCTCCCTCTTTTACTCCCATACTAATAAGCGCAGCAGCAGTCTTATCTATATTCCTAAACATTTCATCATAAGATATCTTATTGCCAAAATAATTAAGCGCAGTACGATAAAAATACTTCTTATTATTATCATATATATATCTGTATATACTACATTTAGGCAAATCCTTAACAACTAAATCCATTGGATAATATTTAAGCCATGGCCTATCAATACTTGGATAACCTGTTAATTTTCCATTAAAAATACTAGATTTTAAAACTTCAGGATTGTCAACACAGCTATAAATGTTTAAATTCTTAATTTTTGAACTCATTTAGTCCCTCCAATCACTGTAACAAGATAACATTATTTTATTACATTTATTTATTAAATGTCAACTGTTTTTCAAAATTTTAAAGCAAATTAAAAAAACTATATAATATATAGCATAAAACAAATAATATCACAAATAACCAATTTTAAAAAAAAGAAGAATTTATTAATCCAATTATTAATATTATCAATATGTTTTCTTAATTACTATACTTTAAAGTATTATAAAATAAAAAAAGAGTTAAACTCTTTTAAAATAAACAAGAACCAAGTATAATTGCGAGTAAAATATATAGAACAATTATTATTATGTAACTATTGTTATTACATTTTTTTACTGGTTCACAGTTATTGTTTTGATGATTATTGCAACACATAATACACCTCCTTAAATATATGCTCCAAGTATAATAATTAATAAAATAAATAGTACTAAAACGATAGCTGCTGAAGATATTCCTTGATTACACATAAAACATTCCTCCTTTTTTTATTTCATAGTATTTTATGAAAAATTTGTAAAAAAGTGCAGAATTTAAGTAAGAAATGTTGTCTTTTCAATTTTTTTTTGCTATCATTAATTTATATGGTGCTTATTACATCGTATTAGGAGAGGAGATAGAATTATGGCAAAGACTAGTAATAGTCAAAAGAAAACTACAAAGAGTGCCTCAAAAGGTACAAAGAAAACTACAGCTGCTAACACTAAAAAAGTCGCTCAAGCAAAAAAAGCTCCAGCTACTAAGAGTGTAACTAAAGCAAATAATGAAAGCTTTGAAAAAGTAGAAGCAGTAAAAGTTGAAAAAGTTACTGATACTAAAAAAGTAACAAAATCTAGAAAGGATAATAACGGCTCAATTGTTTCTAAAGCTAAAAAATCTATTCAAGACAATTGGCAAAGAAGAAAAGAATTCGTAATATCAATAATAGTAATTGTTATATTGGTAATTATGATTGTATTACTTGCTTTCTGTAAAAGAGTTCCAAAATTAAAGAACGGTGAAGAAGTTTTAGCTAGTGTTAAAGGTTTAAATGTTACAGCAGATAAGTTCTATACAAGCTTAAAAAACAGTTATGGTACAACTGACGTAATGAATCAAATTGATCAATTTATTGCAAATGATTATGTAAAGAAATTTACTGATGATGATAATAAATACATTGATCAAGTAGTAGATTATTATAAACAATATGCAGATTATTATGGAGTTAGTTTTGAAGATTTCCTAAGTCAATATGTAGGAATATCAGGAGTTACTTCAGAAAAAGAATTTAGAGCTTATGTAAAGAAAGATTACAAGAAAACTTTAGCTTTAAAGAAATACATTGGTTCAACTATTAGTGAAAAAGAATTAAAGAAAGAATACGAAAGTAATTATAAAGAAAAATTAACTGTAAGACATATTCTTATAGAAATTAACGATGAAGTAAAAGAAGAAGATGCTAAAAAGCAAGCTGAAGATTTAATTAAG
Source organism: uncultured Caryophanales bacterium (assembly GCA_946414975.1). The sequence continues at coordinate 4,110 of CAMKQS010000055.1, forward strand.
CAATTAGACGAAGTAAAAGATAATGCAGATGAACTTGAAAAGAAATTCAAAGAATTAGCTTATGATAATTCAAATGATTCAGGAACATATGAAGATGGTGGTTTATTTAAGAATTTCACTAAAAATGGTGTTGATGAAGCATTCTATAATGCATCTAAAAAACTTAAAAAAGGTGAATATACTAAAGAACCAGTAAAGAGTCAATATGGATATCATGTAATATTAAAAGTTTCAAGTAAAACTGCAAAATACAAAGATGTTAAAGAGAAAATTAAAAAGGATTTAGCTGAGAAAAAATTAAATGAAGATGCTACATTACAAACAACAGCTTGGGATGAATTAAGAAAGAAATATAAATTAAAAATTAATGATTCTGATGTTAAGAAAAATTATGAAAAAACTTTAAAAGACGCTACAAAGAAAGAAGACACAAAAGAAGAATCTAAAACTGAAGAAAGCAAAGAGGAAAATAAAGAAGAAAACTCATCAAGTGAAACAAAAGAAGCAGAATAAAAAGAAGATTTTAAATTAAATCTTCTTTTTTTATATCATCATATTTAAACCCTTTAGTATAAAGTTTATTTTTTATAATTCTTTCTAATTCATATTCTGAATACTTTTTACTATATTTAAAATACAACTTATTATATTCTTTTATAAGCTTATTATATTCATCATTCGTATTCATTAAAGAATCAAGAGCAATAATAATATCATCATAAATATATCCTAAACTAATCATCTCATTAATTATTTTATTCTTTAAAATATAATTAGAATATTTATGATTAGAATTAATTCGTTTTTTTACTATATTGTTTAATCTTGATACTTCATCATAATCTTCCACTTTTTCTATCTCATCAAGCACTATATCAATTGATATATTATTACTAATTAAATCCTCTTTTATTCTATTTATACTTAGTTTTGAAAAAAGCAACTTATCGTTAATATATGATCTTGCATATATCCTATCATTTAATACATGTGTATCTTTTAATTTTTTTATAATTATATCTTTATTATTAGTATCAATTTCATATTTATTTAAGTAATCAATTATTTCTTTTTCACATCTAACTTTTTTAGTTGCATATTTTACTGTATCATCATAAATATCGTAAAACTTCGTATCATCAGAAATATTTTTAAGTAGCTTATTATCAATATTCTTTTTATACAGTAAATTATATTTAATAATAATATCATCATATGTAATTATATTAATAAAATCAGTAATTATTTCGTATTTTCCATTTTTTAATTTCTTTACTTTATTTATTTTCATAATCCTCCACAATTCATTATAAATAGTATTATACTATAATTTAAAAAAAAACAAAAGATGGTCTAATTACCATCTTTATTATTACGCATTTCAATTGTTGCTTCATTAACTGCATCATCAAATGTTTTAATTGCATCATTAATCATACTATATCCACTTGCAGCGCCAAAATTATGATCCAAATTTCTAAATGCTCTAGATAATTTTCTTTGATATGCTATAACAGTTTTTTCTGGATAACCAACTAAATATACCAAGAATTCATTACCATCAGTTCTTATAATCTCAGTATTTGGAAGTTGTGTCATAATAAGAATATTAGCAGCTTGTAATATAATCTTATCGCCCTCTTCTCTACCGTAATTATCATTTATATATGCAATATTATTCAAATCAATAATTAAAACACATTGCGGATAAACATCTGATTCATCCCACTTTTCTACTTTGCTATTTAAATATGCTCTATTTTTTAATGAAGTTAACTGATCTATATATTTTAATTTTTCTTCCTTAGTTAATGTAGATTTACGTTTTTTCTTAAGTTTTTTTATTACTAGTCTTATTCTGTTTAAAACTGTAAGAATAAGTGCTAAACCAACTATTAATATTATTGCAAGCATTACATAAAAATAATCAACTGTATAATATGAAAAACTATTATAACTATCTTCTATTAAGTAATTAATACTATTATAGTTATTATAAAAATCATATAAATTAGCAAACGAAGAATTTATATTATTATTATTAATTATATAATCATATAAATTATTATTAATTACATAATCAATTTTATAATTTTTTAGATTTCTTGTTTTATAATACTCATAATTCATTAAGTCTAAAACAATTACATCATTTTTCTTATTTCTAATCAACGAAGAAATTGAATCATATGAGTTATATGTAATATCATGTTTACTTAAAATTGATGAAATTTTACTATTACCTATAGTAGCAACATTATAATTTCTTAAATCATCAATATTATTAATTAAAACATTCTTTCTATATGATGATAAAACTACAACACTATCTTTAATTGCTGATTTAGTATAATAACTATCCTTTTTTATAGAAAAGTTATTATTATTAAGCATTATATCTACTTTACCATTTTCATAGTCATCAACTAACTCTTTAATACTATCATAATTTTTATACTTTATTTCAACATTAGCAAAATTACTAAATCTCTTTAAAATTGAATGATTAATACCACTAAAAGAACCTTTTTCATAATTATCATATATACCATTATCAACAAAACCATAGATATATGTTTTGGATTTTATATCTGTTTGTTTTAATGTAGAAGTTCCACTATAATCATAATAGTCATTTAATAAATGATCATTATATGAGTTTAAAAAATTATCATTATACCAATTATTATATAATTTAGTTAATATGCTATTTAACTCATTATTACCATTAAGCGATAAAACATAATACTTATTTTCACTAGGAAATTCATAAGAAATATTTAATTTATTGTTTAACATATATTTCATTGCATTAGTTTTCAATAGTATTATTGCATTAACTGATGCAGAATTCATAATTAATTCATCTACAGATTTATATTTAGTATAAGTATTAGTATCATTAAAATACTTGCTGAAATCATCGCCATTTTCTTCTAAAACACCAATATTATAATTACTTAAACTGGTTATATCATTAATAACACTTCCATCAGAATTTATCAAAACATAATTATCTTTATAAAAAATCAAATCATTTTTATCAGCTTTATCCTTTATAGTAAAGGAATAATTATTTAAATCTGTATCAGTTATTTTAAATGCCGACGGATTAAAACTCAAGTTTGTTTGTTTAGATACATAGTTTAAAAAATCAAATAGAACTCCATTCCCATTATAAGTAAATGCTGGAACATCATTTAAAACTGAAACATCTACAACATTAGTTTTATTATTATCAATCCATTGTTTTTCCGAAATAGATAATGTATCTTTATGATTAAAAAATACAAAATACAAAAAAAACAAAGATAATATTACTAATATTGTTGATATTAATATTATTATTTTATTTTTTCTTTTCACAAAACCACCTTACCAAGCAAAATTATCTCTAGAATTATGTTTCGTAACATTTACAGGATAAGTTTCACTATCTTTATTATCACTAGTAATATACAATGAAAAATCGTAATATTTAAGTTCTTTTTTCTTAAAAGTATTCAACATTTCAGTTGCAGCATTTTTAATTTGTTCTATATCTGTATCTTCTTTTAAATTAATCATTATCTTAACAGTACACAATTGTGTATATATTTTTACCTTTTTTACCTTATCAATTTTTTCAAAAGGTTCTTTTGCTTTTTTTATTGTTTTACTTGATAATTCATAGTTTTCATAGTCTCCACATCTATCACCATGTACACTCTTATTTCCACCAATTACCTTAACCAAAACAAAAAATAAGATTATTAAGATAACAATAAAACCAATTATAATGACTTTCTTATTTTTTATTAGATTTTTCATATACACCTCAATTATTTATTTTGTTTACTTTCTAATTTTTCTAATACATCTTTTGTTACATCAATTGCTTTACAACGTACAGCATTTGCAGCTTTTTCTAAAGCAGGAGTACCTTTATCAACTACATATTGTACTAATTCTTCTGCCATTTCTCTAATTTTCTTACCTTGTTTCTTAGCAGCTGCGATAACAGTTTCCTTATCTAAGTTAGCAATAGCTTCTTTTAATTCACTTATCTTAGTTTCAATAGCATTCTTTACATCTTCTTTTGATATTTGTTTAGCCTTATCAATTAATTCATCCATTTTATCTTTTAACATTTTACGCGTATCTTTTCCACTTCTTGGAGCAAATAACACTCCAAGTCCAGCTCCTATTGCTGCTCCTACAGCAAACATTCCTAATTTACCTTTTTTACTCATCTATATCATTTCCTTTCCTTCTATTTACAAATCTACCAATCAAATTGGTCATTGCCGAAATTATTTTATCACTAACACCATCTACAAAATCGCCTGTTTTTTCTGCGATATTAAATAAACCTGATGTTTGTGAAAGTTTATCATTAATATCATCAATAGTTTTATCTACTTTTGATATTAAGCTAATTGATTTTATAACGAAAACAATTAATACAATTACAAGAACAATTAGCGCGATAAAAAGCTGTGCAAGTAAGAAATCTGAAAGATTAATCGTCATATTTTTCATCTCCTTCATACATTGTATCTATCAAATTAAATAAATCATCATCATCTACATCATTACTACTTTTTTTCTCACTATTCGCAGTACTATTAGTATCTTTATTTAGTAATGTATCAAGTTCTTTTCCAATATCCATAGTAATATTTTCTAAATCTCTTAGATTACTATCATCACTTACAATCTCATCTTCTATATCATCAAAGAAATTATCATATTTATTATTGTCTTTCTTTTTATCATCTTTAAATAAAATAGAATTACTACCAAACAGTGTATTTTCTAATTCATCTTCTAATGAACCATAAGCCTTTTCACGAATGGAATCTACTGAAAGTCCATCAATAGATTTATACTCTGTATCATTCTTGCTAACAATATCTTCTTTATGATAATTTTTATCAAGAATCCCATATACCGGTGAAATTATTGGTGTTGGTTTAAACTTATGTGTTTTTACTTCTACTTTAATATTGCCTTGATATGGCTCTTTTACGCCACCATTTTCCTCATTATATTTCTCTAAATATTCATTTGCACTTTTATGAGGATCATAATCTTTTTTCTTAGGTTTTGTTTCAACTTTTTCTTCTTTATCAGCATAAATACTACTTCTAGTATATTCTATACTATCATCTTTTTTCTTCTTATTTTCACTTTTCTTATCAGTAGTCTTACTAGTATTTTTATTAAAATAATCATCTAAATCATTAAAATCATCATCCGTAAAGAATACTGGCTTTTTCTCCTCTTTTTTAACTTCTGGAACTTTTACTTGATTAAACTCTTCCGGTGAAACATCATTTTTTTTATTTTTAGTTACAATTTGTTCAACCACCACTTCATCATTTTTCGGTTCTTCCTCTACAACTTCAGTGAACATATTTTTTACCTTATCTAAAAACTTCATAATCATTCTCCTTCTTTATCTTTTTGTAAAACAAACTTTTCTGTTTTTTCGTTAGTCTTATATAAATCATATTTACCAGTTTTATTAGTAAAATATTCTTCATCCAACATTGTCTTAATTAACTTCTTATTATAATTAATAGTTGATAATATATAAGATGCATTCATTATCGTAGTATTTAAGTTTTCTTTCGTAACTAATGCTTCAATTCTAGCATAATTATAATAAAAATTAACGTAATATAAATTATCTTGCTGAGTAACTTCTACATATCCTTTTTGTTTCCCATTATTTATTTTTTTATAGAAATATGAATTATTACTCTTCTTATAATTAATATCATTTTTATAATAATAGCTTACTATATCAACATATAAATATAAATATTCACCATTATAGTATAATGTATGCATTAAATCATTTGTATCAATATGAGTAACACCATTTGGAATATAATATTTATAACCTTGACCATCCTCATTATATAATGTATTTTTTTTAGATAATATGACATCAACAGTATTATCAATACTAGATACATCAATACGAACTATAGAGCACCCCGTAAGTGTAAGTAACAATAAAATGATTAATATTTTTTTCATACGGTCACCCTTTCTTAATCATTATATCAAAAAAAATTAGGATTTCCTAATTTTTTATTAATTTGACATTTTTT
>CAMKQS010000056.1 GCA_946414975.1 uncultured Caryophanales bacterium
AACTAACGTTAGAACTCAGACCATAACGTAGTTATTTAGTACAAAAAAAAAAAAAGACAAGTCTCATTTTAAAATTTATCTATTATTTTCTTTTCTTATTTAACCTATATAATAATAAACCTATTAAATATGTGCATATGAGCATAAATGGCATTACTATAAAAGCATTATTCATTGAATTTTGTACAAAGTAGTACCAATCATATTTTGGTGACACTTTACCATTTTCAATATGAATTAATACATTTATTAAGTAAAATAAAGAATATATAATTGTTGGTATAATAGATAAAAAAACATATTTTATTTTAATCTTATTTGTTCTTTCAAAAAATATAAAACTAATTATACTAAGTATAGGAATTAATAGATGAAGAAATAAATTACTATTCTTTAAAAGAATTACTACTCCTCCATCAACAATATTACCTAGATATAAAAATACAGTTAAAAAAGTTAATGTTACACCTACTGTAGATGTTAGTTTTAATATATATTTAAAAGTTGATATCTCTTTTATTTTGCCTTTTAATAATTTAATTTCATCAATTAAAAATAGAAGTGAAACTAAACCCATTAATAAGTTAGAATCTACTGTATAAAATTTAAACATTTCAATATGAGATACTGATAATATATCTATACCGTGCATAAATCTAAATCCTGTATACATCATAACTAATGCGCATAATGTAATTATTACAATTATAATATTAATTATTAAAGATATTATAATATTTCTTTTATTCATATAATCACCTTTATTAACATATATCATAATATTAAAATAATTACAATATTGTTATTTACTAAAATTTATAAATTTGCTATAATAACGCCTGTCGTGTCTTTAAATAAATTTTTTTATTAAGAAAGGTAAAAAGGAATATGAAAAAAATTAATATGACATATTATCAATTGGATAAATTAAAAAGATTTTATCCTAAGACAAATATTATAAATACTGAAGCAAAGCTTTACTATTATGATAACAATAGAATACTTAAACTTTTCTATAATATGGATGAAAATAAAATGTATACTTTACAAATGATTAACAAATATAAAAAAGATATTAATATTGATGAATTATTTTTAGATTTTGATTTAGCTCTTATATCTAATAAAGTTATAGCTACTATTTCTGATTATATAGAAGGAAATAATTTATCAAAGGTCTTATATAGTCCTCAAATATTATTAAAAGATAAGATTAATATACTAATAAAAATTGGAAAAATATTAGAAAAAATAAGAAAAGTTAGAAGTAGTATTATTAGTGATTTTTATATTGGTGATTTATATGAAGATAATATCTTATTAACAAATGATGGCAATATAAAGATTATGGATATGGATAGTTGTAAAATTAATAATAATAAAGCATATCCATCTAAATATTTAACAAGATTAGCTAGAAGAAAAAAGTTTAATAAAAAATATGTTGTTGATAAAAAAAATCCATATATAATTATTCCAAATGAAAATACTGATAATTATTGCTATAACATGATTATATTAAATACATTATATCAAGGTGATATATCAAAATTAAAAATATGTGACTTTTATAAGTATATTCACTATCTTGATTCAATAGGTATTTCAAAAAAATTAATTAAAAATTTTTTTAGTATGTATAGTGAAGAGGATACTAAAAATTTATATTATTTATTAGATGATTTAAGTAATAAACATCAAGCACATAGAAATGTTTATAAAATAAAAAAGGATTATTTAAAATAATTCCTTTTTTTATCTTTTTAATTTACCATCATTGATTTGTTTGTTTATATCGATTACCATTTTTACAATCTCTCCCATTGTATATTCAAATCGATATTTATCCTTACATAATTTAAATAAACCTGTTTTTTCACTTCGCACTTTTAAAGGTTTCCGTCCTAAATCTTGAGGATCAAATCCATTCGATGTAAGTTCTGATCTTGAGATAACTAATCCATTTATAAATCCCATATCATTATGCATAACAACTTTTTTAGCTTTTTCACGTTTTTTCTTTTCTTCTTCTATCATTTTCAAATGAGTTTCAGTTAAATTTTGATTATAAAACGTCTTAGTTATTTTATGAGGTTCTGAATAAAAATCATTATGAGGTCCATAATCAAAACCTGGCTTATCTATATCTTTAGGAAAAGGTAATCCTAAGAAATTAGATAAAATAATATCTTTTCTTGTTCCAGCAACTACTTTTCTACCTTTCTGTGAATCATCTATAATAATAATTCCTATTTCATCATCATTCATAGATATTATATTATGTGCCTCTGCATTTCCCTCACTACTAATAATTGCATCTTGTCTTTTTAATAAATCATATACTAAGCTTTCATTCTTTAAATAGAAATCTAATAACAAGTAAATTCTTTTATCATTAATTACTTTTTGAGCAAAATCTAATAATTCAAGTACTTGCTTATATGTTAGTTGCTCTGACGATAAACTTTCAGCTTTTAAAAATATTTTATTTTCATCATATGTCATATTTGTTTTTTCTTTTTCAATTTCTGAATTAATATCCTTAGCATATGATATAATACGCTTTAATAATGTAATATTATATAGTAATTGATCTTTAAAAAACACATGTAGTTTTGACAACGCATTATTTTCAGGTAATTTACCTGATTCAATAGCATTTTTTATAGAATCCATATCTGTATCAATTATATAATCATATTGGCCACTTAATATTTCTTCAAGTCTTTTTTTTCTATTTAATAACTCATTTAAACTTTTAGATTACACATTAACCTAAAACTAGCATTTTTATAATAATTTCTTTATTCCATTATCTTCACCATCTTTATAATATCATTTTTTTTGCTTTTTACAATCTATAATATTTGATTATTTATATAGTCCAATATAATATTTTTTCTTTCCTCTTCTTATTACCACTATTTCTTTATCTATAGCATTATTTTTATTAATTTTATATTCTAAATCATTTATTTTATTTCCATTTATACTAATAGAATTCCCGCTTACTAATTCTCTTGCTTCTCTTTTGGAACTACATATCTTATTATCAACAAGCAAATCAATTATATTATATTCATTATCTAAATTAAATGTTGGAACTTCTTTCAATCCTGCTTTTATATCACTTGCAGATAGATTAGATATATTACCACTAAATAATGATTCACTTATATTTACCGCTTTTTCATATTCATCTTTTCCGTGTAAAAATGTAATAACTTCTGATGCTAATTTTTTTTGAGCTAATCTTAATTCAGGTTTTTCATTATGTTCTTTTTCTATATTTTCTATCTCTTCTTTTGTTAAAAAAGTTAGTTTTTTTAAATAATCAATAACACAAGTATCATCAGCATTAATTAAGTATTGGTATAATTCGTATGATGATGTTTTATTTTTGTCAAGCCAAAGTGCATTTCCCTCTGTCTTACCAAATTTAACACCTCTATTATCTAGTACAAGTGGCATTGTCAATCCATATAATTCAACACCTAATTTTTTACGAGCTAATTCTATTCCTGTTGTAATATTTCCCCATTGATCTGATCCAGCTACTTCTAAAGTTACTCCTTTATTTTCATATAGATTAACAAAATCTAAACCTTGTAATATTGTATATGCAAATTCACAGAATGTAATACCTGATTCTAGTCTTCTACTTATTATATCTTTATCAAGCATGTAATTGACATTTATATATTTACCATAATCTCTTAAAAAATCAATAGTATTTATTTCTTTTATCCAGTCATAATTATTTACAACTTCAAAACCAAATATTTTTTTTGCTTGTTTTGTTAAGCCTTTAACATTTTTTTCTACTTCTTCTTTTGTAATCATTTGTCTTTCGTTTGATGGCTTAGGATCTCCAATAAGCCCTGTTGCACCACCTATAAGTAAAATTGGTTTGTGTCCATATTTTGCAAGTCTAGTTGCAATTAAAAATGATGAAAAATGTCCTATATGCATTGAATCTGCAGTAGGATCTGTACCTATATAAAAAGTTAATTTTTCTTCATTTAATTTTTTTTCTAATTCTTCACTACTTATATCTTTAATAAGTCCTCTATATTTTAAATCTTCAAAACATTTCATTCTATCACCTTCCTAATATAAATAAAAAAGTATTAGATGTAGGGACGAATTTCGCGGTACCACCCTACTTCATAATACTTTTATTATGCACTTTTTGATTATAACGTATCAACACGTTTAGTATGTATTTCATCATTATATCTTGTTTAGTTTGCACCAACCACTAAATCTCTAATTACTAATATAATAACTAATTAAAATCACTAATTACAAAAAATATTATACAAACAATTATCTTATTTGTCAATCATCAATAATTTTTTTAATAGAGCTTATTTTAAAATCAACAGTCTTTATTGTAGTTCTACAATAATCACATTTATTTCCTGTAATTGTTGCACCACAATTTGGACATTTTACAATATCATTTTTTTCAAAATCTTTTCTATATGTTACTTCAAATTTTTCTGTAACTTTATTATCTCTATTACCACTTATAATATATCCTTTAGAATTAATAGTATAAGTAAGATATGATATTTCAATCATAGCTGATAATGTTTGTTTAGCAATTGTACTATCAATCTCATATATTATAATATTTTTTCTTTCTATATTGTTAATTATTTTCTTTTGTCCAACTTTTAAATCTAATGTAATACCTGTATAGTAATTTTGAAATAATTGTTTAGTGCTTAAAATCTTCATTTCATTATAATCAAGATTATTATAAGCATTTTCAAATCTCAAAAATATATTATAAATATAATCTTTTAATGCATCTAAATTATCAGTATTAAACATTTCTAATTTTGTTTTAGAAACATCTTTATACACATTTTTATTTACATTTCTATAATTTTCACGTTGTTCAAGCGTTGATGTATTTCTAACAACATTATTTTTAAAGAAAGTACGATTTTTACATCTTCTATATATATTTATAATAAATTTTATAACGAAATAATAAAACAAGAAATCTCCTATTAATACAATTATTAATATAATAAAACTCGGTTCTCTAAATAATTCTAGTTCTTCTAATAAATTCATTTTATCTCCTTATTATCATTCATAATTTCTACGCCATGACTAGTTCCAATTCTAGTAGCTCCAGCATCAATAAGGGCAATTAAATCATCTTTAGTTTTTATTCCACCACTAGCTTTAATTTCAACTAAATCGTTTTTATATTTATTTATTATATCAACATGTTCTATATTAACTCCTCCAGTAAATCCTGTACATGTTTTAATATAATTCACGTAACATTCATTACAAATATTTGTAATTTTTATAATCTCTTTATCAGTAAGCAAATTAGTTTCAATAATAACTTTTAATACTTTTCCATCTATTGCATCTCTAATTTCTTCTATTTCTTCTTTTACATATTCATAATCTTTATTTTTTATGGCAGCAACATTAACAACCATATCAATCATATCAGCACCTTTAGATACAGCATCAATTGCTTCATATACTTTTGCTTCTCTTGTACTCATTCCACTTGGAAAACCAATTACTGTACATACTTCTATATTAGTATCTTTTAGCAATTCTTTTGCAAGTGTTACATAATATGGATACACACAAACTGCCGCAAAATCATATTTTATAGCTTCATTACATAATGACTCAATGTCTCTAAGTGTTGCTTTATTATTTAAATTAGTATGTTCAATATATTTATTTATTTGCATTATAACATCTCCTTTAATTTTATTATACTTTTTATTTTATTTTTAAATTTATATTTATCATCATAATCACATAATATATAATTAATACCAACTTCTTTTGCACCTTTAATATCAATATTGATACTATCACCTATCATAATAACATCTTCTTTTTTAGTGTTACCAATAATATATAAATATCCGTCTTTATTAGGTTTAGATAAATATTTATCATTTCCAACTACTTCTTTAAAATATTTAAGTATATTAGCATTTTCTAATCTTTTCTCTTGACAATCAGTAAACCAATTAGTTAAAACATATAATTCATATTTTTGATATAAATAACTAAGCACATCCTCTAGTTTATCTGGTAGTTTATATATCCAGTTATTACTTATAATATCATTTAAACTATTAATTAAACTTATATTGTAATTAGTATTCATCTTAGAATTTATAAAACAAATCAAATCTTCTTTATCATATATTTTATTTAAATTCTCATATTCACCAATAATTTTATAAAGTCTTTCTCCATCTTTATAATTACCATTTAAAACTTTGCCATAATCTAAAAAATATGTATCATCAAATTTTATAAGTGTATTATCTAAATCAAATATTATTTTTTTCATATTTACTCCATAAAAATAGAACTATATATATGTAATAGAACCTATTATTCTAAATTATAGAACACATAATTACTAATATCAAAATTATTGTATAAATTTTATAATGCTTTGTCAATAACAAAAATATATGTTATACTAATTTTATGATAGAGGTGTTGTATGTTTGATAATCCATTACTGTTATCACTATGTGTCATTCCAAGTATGTTAATACTGTGGTACATATATATTAAAGATAAATCTGAAAAAGAACCATTTTATTTAATAATAATATTGTTTATTGGTGGAATTATTTCCTGTTTAATATCTATACTAATATCTATACTATCTAAACAATATATACCTTATTTAAATATGAATTATTATAATATGAATATATTTGAAATATTTGTTAAAGTATTTGTTGTCATTACATTATCAGAAGAACTCACTAAATGGATAATTAATTATATAACTATATGGAGAAATAAAAACTTTAAACATATATATGATCCTATAATATATTCTGCTTGTACTGCTTTAGGATTTGCTACTTTTGAAAATATTATTTATGTTACAAATTATCACAATAACGGAATTATGATTGCAATTATGAGAGGCTTAATATCAATTCCAAGCCATGCTGTATTTGGAATATATTCTGGATTTTATCTTGGTATAAGTAAAAATGCATATGTGTGCGATAAAAAAGATAAAGCCTTAAAATATAAAATACTTAGTATATTGGTTCCTATAATATTACATTTTACATTTGATATATTGCTTATTAAAACAAATATAATAAAGTATAGTTTATTTATAATTTATTTAACTATTTTATATATAACTGCATTAAAAAAAATAAAAAGATTATCTAGTGTATCTAAACCACTAAAAAGTTAATCTTTTTTATTTTTTAAATAATCACTAATTAATTCTTCTATTCCTTTAACTGTTCTTAATTTGTCTCTATCTATTCTTGTTGGATATAATACTATGCCGTTATCTTCCAAAGTAGAAAACAATTCTATTAGCATTAATGAGTCTAAAATCCCACTATCTATTAAATCAGTAGAATCATCATATACTTTCTCATCTTCGCATAAATCATATAATATTTTTTTTACATCAATCATTTAATAAACTCTTTCTATCTATTTTTAAATTATCATTAATTGGTAATTCATCACATATAATAATTATTTTTGGAATCATATATTTAGGAATAAGTTTTTCTAATTCTTTTTTTATATTAATAGACTTACTAACAATTACATAAGCTTTCAAATATTTAATAATATCTTTATCATATATAGGAACAACAACACAATCTTTAACTTGTTTAATTTTTTTTATATTTAATTCTATATCATCTAATTCAATTCTATATCCTTTATATTTTATTTGATTATCCATTCTTCCTTTGAAATATAATTTATTATCTATTATATATCCCATATCATTTGTTTTATAACAATCTATTCCATCCTTGTTATAGTATCCACCGTTATTATTATTTAAATAACCACTAAATACATTTTTACCTTTCAATACTATTTCATTATTAACAATAACTATTTCGGTTGCAGAATTTTTAATATCTCCAACTGGTAATATATCATATTTGAGCATATCTCTATTAATATTTATAGCCGTTACTGCTGATGTTGCTTCAGTTGGTCCGTATGCATTAATTATCTTTAAATCATTAAATCTAAGAAATAAATCTTCTACTATCTTTTTATCCAATGTTTCTCCACAAAAATAAATACATTTTAATCTATCAAAATAATTATTATTAAATTCTTTATTAATTAAGCACAATTTCATAAATGTTGGAGTTACCACCATTAAATCTACTTTTTTTATTACATCAAACATTTCGTTATAATTATTAATAAAATCATTATTAATAGAAATCAAAGTATGACCATTAAATAATGAATAATACATATCTGTAACACTTAAATCAAAACTAAAATTAGCTTGATTTAAAACATTTATATTCTTATAATTGCATAATGGTTTTAATGAACTTATCCAGGTTGCGAAGTTAAATAAATTAGAATATTTAATTGGTACTCCTTTAGGTATTCCCGTACTTCCTGATGTAAATATTATATAAGCTATGTCATTATTATTTTCAACTATTTTATTAAACTTGTAATTAATTAAATCCTCTAATTTACATTTTTTAATATTAGTTAACTCAATTTTATTATTAGTAATCATTAGACTAGATTTAGATATTTTAATTATGTCTTTTAATCTTTCTTTAGGAGTATTTACTGATACTGGAATATATGCTCTTTTAGCTATTAAACAAGATATTATCGCAATATAATAATCTATACTTTTCTCTCCATATATAATTACTGGACTACTATCTTGTCTTTTTAGATAATCTGCATAAGTACTAGCTTTATTAAATAATTCTTCATATGTTATAGAATTATCTTCTATTATATAAGCAATTTTTTTTGAATTATTATTTACTACTTCTTTAATTTTTTTTACTATCATTTAGTCACACCTTATTTCATTCTTAGGTATTAGAGAATAATCGTACATAACTAAAGAATGATTATCAAGTATTAATTCTTTTTTTATCTCCTTATTACTCTTTTTATCAATAGTAATTTTATATATTTGAGATATTCTATAATACTTTCCATTTTCTTTTTTAAAATGGTGATTTTCTTCTTTTAATTTATATCTATAAGGAAGATCTTTTTCACATCTTAATTCACCGTATAATTGACCATCACTCACCCATACTAGTATTTGAATATCTTGATCTAAATTATTCTTAAATCTATAATCTATATGGTTATAGCACACTGATGTTCCGGTTCCAAAAGGAACTCTCCTTCTTTCATCAGGAAATAATGCATCAGAATGATGATGAAGTTCAACAACTTCAAGTGGACTATTTAGAACTAAATAATGAATCATATTTCCCATTTGACATAATCCACCACCAACACCAGATATTAAACCTTTTCTTCCAATTACAAGTCCATCCTTATAACCCTTTTTATAAGTAGGTTTTCCTATTATTTTCCAATATGAAAAAATCCCGTTTTATCTACCATTATTGGAAATAGTATTATAATAATAAATATATATAACTCTGATATTAACTCTAAAATTCTCTTTTCTTTTTTTAATACTTCATTCATAGAACACCTACTTTAATTCATTATATCATTAACTAAAAATAAAAGAAACACCATTGTAAATGTCAATCTTTTTTTGGACAAAAATGTCAATTTCAAATTTGGACACT
>CAMKQS010000057.1 GCA_946414975.1 uncultured Caryophanales bacterium
TTCTATTTATTATATTTCTAATCTCTCGTGTATTTATTTTTCTACCTGTTTTACTCAATATTAAATAATCATTTGGATATTTTAAAAAATTAGATCTAACAGATATATATTTTTTTAAAAGTTCACTACATCTACTTCCATATAATACATATCTTTCTTTATTTCCTTTACCAAGTATTTTAATTCTTCTTTGACTCTCTTCAATATCATTTAATTTAATATTAACAAGTTCAGATACACGAATCCCACTTACATATAATAATTCAAGTATAAAAGCATCCCTAATACCCACCTTATCATTCATATCAGGAACATTAAGAATTGTTTCTATCTCATTTATTGTAAGATATTTAGGTAATTTTTTTTCCAATTTAGGATTACTAATAAGTGTCATAGGATTATTAGTAATAATATTTTCTACTTTTAAATATTTAAAGAAACTACGCATAGAACTAATCATTCTAGATATTGATTTAGATTTATATTTATTTTCATGTAAATAACTTAAATACCCTCTTATAGTTTCATATTTAACACTTTTTATATCATTAATATTAATACTATCTAAATAATTTATTAACTGTAAAATATTATTTTTATAAGCAATAATTGTATTATTAGAATAATTTCTTTCATATTCTAAATAATTAATAAAATCATCTAATTCTTTATTCATAAATCCCCCTCTTTATATCACTGCAATTTTATATTTAAGTTAAACATTTTATTAACTGTATCATAATATAATGTTCCATATTCTCCATAAAATATTTTTTCATCATTTTTTAAATAATATAATTCTATATCATCATTATTTAACTCTGAAAAATCATACGAAAATTCATACTTATTATTATCCATATCATATACAATATAATGATACTTATCTCCTTCAATATTATATTTTTCTCTATTTAGTATTTCAAATAATGTTGCAATAGAAATAGTATTATTATTAAATGCAATCAAATTATCATAGCAATTATCACTATTACATATTTTATATGTATATTTATAATTATATACATTGTTTAAATCTGATTTAGATATTTCAGCAATTACATCATCATTTTGATGAACTAATCCGTTTGCATAATAATACATTAACATATCATTATATGATTCATTAGATATGCTATCAAGAGTACCTGAATAATTATAAAATTTTATATTGTTAAGCTTACTAGATTCAAAAAGTAAAATATATTTTATTGGAATTTTTTTCATATTTTTAGATAATTTATCTTTGTAATATTCTAATGATTTAAAACACTCATTTATACCTTCTTTATTACTATAACCACACTCTAACGTAATATCATTACTACTTACAAATTTTCCACTTGCATTATTCTTTAATACTATATTACTTTTTTTAGCTATTTGATTATAATATTTTAAAAACATATTTTCATAATAATCGTCATTTAAACTATTACTCATACCAAATGATATCATATATGAATAATCATCTAATATATGAAATGTAATATTAGTATCATTATCTTTTATTGACCATAAATAGTCCTTATAACCATCTGAATCAATTATTTCTTCATACCCATTAATAACATAATTATTTAATTTCAGTTTATCATTTATATAATTTGCAATATCTTTCTTTTCTATTTTCTTTGTACATCCAGATAATAAGAATATAAATAAAACTATAAATATTAATACTTTTTTCATAACACACCTCAATTATAATTAAATTTTACCAAACTATAAAAAAAAGCACAATAATTATGTGCTATTTTTTTATTTTAGAAATACTAATTCCATCTCCAATAGAGAAAAAATCTGTTTCAAACTCTTCATTGTTTTTTAAAAATTCAACATACTTTTTAATTTTATTTACTAATTGTTTTGTATTTCTACTACAATTAGAACTATCTTTTACTAGTCCATGAAACTCTAAATTATCAGTAACAATAACACCATTTTCATCTAAATTATATTTAAATTTTTCAAAAAATTTTATATATTGTGATTTTGCCGCATCAATAAATATTAAATCGTAAGTACCAGAAATTTCTATATCAAGCGCATCACCGAATATAACATCAACTCTATCACTTAAATTAAAAGCATCTATATTTTCTATCGCTTTATCATACATTTTTTGATCGCGTTCTATAGTAGTTATTTTAATATCATCACTAACTAGTGCCATATTAATTGATGAATATCCTATCGCACAACCTATTTCTAAAATTCTTTTTATATTATTTTTTTTTATATAATCTGTTAAAAATGTAATTCCATCTTTAAGCATAATAGGCACGTGTTTATCACGTGCATATTTTTCAAGTTCTTCTATTCGTATGTGTACCATAACCCCGCCTTTATTAATTCATTTTTCTTATCTATATGTTCTTTATCAGTCTTAGTAAAATATGTTTTTCCTGTTTTATCAGAAACAAAGTAATAATAGTCATGTTCAGTTGGATATAAAGCAGCTTCAATACTTATTGTACTAGGGTTACAAATAGGTCCAACAGGTAATTTACCAGCCATCGTACTAACTCTAGTATTATATGCATTTTCATTATTTAACTCAACAGAAGTTAAATCCCTTTCAGTTAAATCTACTCCTGCACCGTAATAAGTGGTAACGTCACTGCCTAAACTCCAATTATCTTTTAAACGATTATAAAAAACTCCAGAAATTCCTTTTCTATCGGATATATCAGTACCACCTTCTAATTCTATAATAGAAGCTAGTGTTATTAACTGATGTGGAGTATAACTACTCTTTTTCATATCGTTCTTATAAGGTTCTAATTCCTTATTCATCTGATCTAGCATTACATTAAATATTTCTTTAACAGATATATTTTTTCTAAAAGTGTATGTATTAGGTGATAAATAACCTTCTAATGAATAATATATATCACCGTTTAATATTTCTTCATCAATAAACCAATACTTTTTTATTATACTTTTTAAGTATTCTTGATCTTTCAATGTTTCCTTAACATCTTCTTCGCTATTATCAGTATTAGTTGCAATTTGTTCAATTATGTAACGCATATTCTTTCCTTCTTTAAAAGTAATTGATACACTATTTAAATCATGTTTTATATTTCCTGATAAAGTTTTTATAATCTTCTCAACATCCATATTTCTATCTAACTGATAAACGCCTGCTTTAATATGTGATGGTTTGTGTAATTTTAAATATATTCTATAACTATACTTAGACTTAATTAAATTATTTTTAAGTAAGTCATTTGTTATACTATAATAATTATTTCCTTCTTCCACAACAAAATTAACAGGGTCACTTTTACTTGATACAGCAGAAAGAGATACATGATAATAAATAATCCATATACCTAAAAAAGAAATTACAAATGTAATAATACTAGTTACAACAAAAAGAAAATATTTCATAAACTATACTATTGTTGATTATTATTTCCATTACTTGCTTCAGACTGAATTTCTTCTAATATAGTTTCAATTATTTTCCATTCTTTATCAGTTTCGATTGGCATCAATTTAGTTTCTTCCTCATTAGGATTATATACTGATGCATATACTTTAGTATTACCATCATCATCTATAGTATTATCTGTATAAACTATATAATTTTTCTTAGTTTCTTCTGATTCAAAGGTAAATAATACTTCACATTCTACTTCTTTTCCATTATCATCCATTACTTTAAATGTCATTACTTCTTCATTATTTTGCATATTCTCATCCTTTCTTAATATCCAAATATGTTTGTAAAATAATATTTGCTGCTAGTGCATCTATTTTCTTCTTTCTTTTCTTACGTGACAAATTTGCCTCTAACATATAATTAGTAGCTTCTACTGTTGTAAGTCTCTCATCTTGCATAATAACATTACAAGAAAACCAATCCTCTAGCATTCTTTTGTATTCCATTGTTGCCTCACCGCGAAAGCCAATACTATTATTCATATTTTTAGGCAATCCTAAAACAATATCAGTAATACTATATTCTTCAATTATTTTCTTAAGTGGTTCATATGTTTTATCATATTCTTCACTTTCAAATCTAATTATTCCTATAGTAGTTGCAATTGTATTTGTTGTATCACTAACTGCAACACCAAGTGTTTTAGTACCTAAATCAAGTCCTAGAAATCTTTTCATCTATTTAAATACTTCTTTACAAGTACTTCTAATATCTCTGATCTTTCATACTTAGTAAGCTTATTTCTGGCTTCTTTATGACTAGAAATGTAACCTGGATCTCCACTCATTAGATAACCAACAATTTGATTTATTGCATTATATCCACGCTCATCTAATATATCAGCTACTTCTTTAATTGTAACTGCGATAAGTTCATCATGAAACTCACTTGAGTCATATACTTTTGTTTGATCCATAATACCTTCCCTCCTATGAATACACTTTAATTTTAACATATATGTCCTTTTTTGTAAATAGATTTTAATTTATTATTATTTTAAGAAAAAAGCAAATTTAATTCTTTAAATTTACTTTTTTCACTATATATAATTATTGTTGATTGTTACTATTTTGGTTATCTGCTTCATTTAATCCTTGTTTTATTCCTTTTGCAATCTCGCCGGCAGCACGTCCAATAGTTGGAGCCATTTTATCTATTCCTTCTTGTGCAACAGGCATAACTTGTTGTGTTGTATATGCAGTAATTTCTCTTCTATGCGATACAATCATTACAACACCTCCTGCAATAAGTAATCCTGTTCCCACAAAATTTATAAAGCCACCTAAAGCTATAAGTCCAAAACTTCCTAGCACCCCTTTTGCTGTTTCTCCAGCTGAATTATCAAATCCATAAGTATCTACAGTATTCATAGCATTACTTGCAGTGCTTCCTATACCCATAAAACCTAAAACCATAATAACTCCACCAATTATAAAAACAATTATTCCTACTATTAATAGTATTTTACCAGTCTTATTTACCTTTTTATTATTTCTTTGATATCTTTCTTCACTTAAATATTCTTCTTTTTCCATACTAATCAACTCCTTCAAACTGATTATATCATATATTATTAATTTGTAAAAATTGGTATATTAGACATATTTCTTCATAAATTTTATTAGGTGATTTATGAAAAGATTATTACAATTCTTATTTAAAGATTTCTTCATCTTTTGTGCAGCATATTCTAATAATATATTTCCAGATCCGCTTGATAAAGAAGAGGAAGAAAAATGTATTGAACTATTAAAGGCGGGAGATAAAAGTGCAAGAAATAAACTTATTGAACATAATTTAAGACTAGTTGCACATATTGTAAAAAAGTATGAAAATAATAACGATAGTGATGACTTAATATCGATTGGAACAATAGGCCTAATAAAAGGAATTGATTCCTATTCTAAATCTCATAATACAAGAATTACTACATATATTGCAAGATGTATAGAAAATGAAATACTTATGTATTTTCGTAATAATAAAAAACATAGTAGAAATATTAGTATAAATGAATCTATTGGATTTGATAAAGAAGGAAATGAAATAACTATATTAGATATACTTAAAACTGATAATCCAGATTATTTAAAAGATATTCATACTAAGAATAATATACAATTGCTAAAGAAATATTTTAATGTTTTAAATGAGAGAGAAAAAGAAATTATTATTAAAAGATATGGACTAAACAATAGCGATGAATTAACACAAAAAGAGATTGCAAAAAAACTTGGAATATCAAGAAGCTATGTATCTAGAATAGAAAAAAGAGCTCTAACTAAAATGCTAAAGGAATTTTTAAAAGAAAAAAAGTAACAAATTATTTTTTGCTACTTTTTTGTTCTACTACTTTTTTCATTGTACTTAATTTATAACTTGGAACTGATGATAAGTCAAAAAAACTATGATTATACTTTTTGAAATTTTTCATCATTTGAATCTCGCCTTTTGATAAAAATTTACTTGTATTAAGATCTTTAACACTATAATCTTTAAATGCATTTTTATGTTCCAAAAAATATTTTTGTTTTTTAAAAAAAGTATTTAAATATAAAATTTTAATTAAATTATGCATAAATGCATATTTTAAATAATCTTGCCATTCATAGTATTGACTTTCCATTATCCTTTTTAAACTAGCAATATTTTTACTATTAAGTGGGTAATGTGATACAGAATCATTCATGTAATATACTATAATTTGATTATTTTTATCATCAATAAAGTATTCACTAATATAATGACTTTTTACATAATTATCTCTATATTTATCTTTTTTTATCTTTTCCATACAACTATTTTTTTATAACCTCAACATCTATAGTGGCATTATGCCCATTTAAATCTACTTCATTTGAAGATTTTCCTTTTATTATTTCAATAGCAAGTGTTTCATTCTTTATTAATTCTTTAAACTTATCAACACTATTTTCTACTTCTTTATCTCCATCATAGTATATATTTATTCTATCAATAATATCAAATTCTTTTTGCTTACGTAAATTTTGAACTTTAGATATAAATTCACGAGCAATTCCTTCCATAATTAAATCTTCAGTTAAATCTGTATTTAATATTATAAAATCATTATCTTCTAGCGCAACATCAAATCCTTCTTTAGATATTGAATTAATTATTACCATACTACTAGTAACTTTAAATTTATCACCAGCAAGTGTTATTTCAATATCTTTATTATCTCTTAGATTATTAATTTCTGAAGATGAAAGTTTTTGTAATTTTTCTTGAAACTCTTTTATCTTTGATCCAAGTAATTTACCTACTTCTTTAAAATTAGGCTTTACACTAAAGTTCATATATTGTGATAATTCTTTAATAAATGTAACTTCTTTTACATTTAATTCTTCATTTATTAAAGGTACTAAATCTTCTATCATTTTTTTGTTTTTAGCATCAATTAATGCTTCACTTATAGGTTGCCTAACTTTTATTTTTACTTCTTCTCTAATATTTCTACCTAAAGATATAATATGCCTTACAAGGTCCATACGTTTTTCTATTTTATCATTTATCAATTCTTTATTACATACAGGATAATCTTCTAAGTGAACTGATTTTTTACCAGTTAAATGCTTATATATATCTTCTGCAATATATGGAGTAATTGGTGCGATTAATTTTGTAATTCCAATTAATACTTCATAAGTAGTGTTATATACAGCTTTTTTATCATCGTCCATAACACTTGACCAGAATCTTCTTCTATTTCTTCTAATATACCAATTTGATAAATCTTCTACTACAAAATACTGTATATCTCTTACTGTATTTGTAAGATCATATTCTTCCATATAGCTTGTTACTTTATTAACTAATTTATTATATTTTGATAATAACCATTTATCAATTTCTGGTCTATCTTTATAATCTACATTAAAATCTCTTGGATCAATTTTATCAGCATTTGCATAAATTGAGAAGAAATTATATGTATTTTTTAATGTATTAAAGAATTTAGAAATTACTTCTTTTACACCTTCTTCATCAAATTTTAAAGGTGTATAAACAGGTGATGCATATAACATGTAAAATCTAATTGGATCTGCTCCATATTTAGTCATAATATCAACTGGATCAATTATATTTCCTGTTGATTTACTCATCTTTTTACCTTTAGCATCAAGCATCATATCATTAACTACTACATTTTTAAAACTTGATTTACCAGAAATTATTGTTGATATTACAAGTAAAACATAGAACCATCCTCTAGTTTGATCAACTCCCTCAGCAATAAAGTCTGCTGGAAATTGGGATTTAAATAATTCTTTATTTTCAAATGGATAATGAAATTGAGCATATGGCATTGCACCTGAGTCAAACCATACATCCATTACATCTTTAACTCTATCCATTATACCATTACACTTACAACATTTTATATGAATATCATCAACATATGGTCTATGAAGTTCTAAATTATACACATCTACATCTTCTATTATCTTTTCTTGCAATTCTTTAAGTGAACCTATTACTTCAGTATGTCCACAACTACACTGCCAAATTGGCATTGGACAACCCCAATATCTATTACGAGATATTCCCCAGTCAACCATGTTTTCAAGCCAATTTGTAAATCTTTTAGTTCCTATATAATCTGGATACCAATTAATTTTTTCGTTTTCTTTAATTATTTTATCTTTATATGATGTAACATTTACATACCATGCAGGTTTTGGATATGATATCAATGGTTGATGACATCTCCAACAATGAGGATAATCATGTTTTATTTTTAATTTTTTAAATAATTTGTCATTTTCTTTTAAATATTTAATTATATCTAATTCTAATTCTTTATCAGTAACTAGTCTACCTTTCCAAGGCCCTACTGTATAGCATCCGTCTGGTCCTACTGGATTTACAAAACCAAAATTATTCTCACGACATACACGATTATCATCTTCTCCATATGCTGGAGCTATATGAACTATACCAGTACCATCAGAATCTGTTACATAATTATCAGCAATAACAGAAAAACATTTTCCTTCAACTTCTACAAATGGAAGTAATTGTTCATATTTTATTCCTACTAAATCTGTTCCTTTATACTCTTCTATTACTTCATAATCATCACCTAAAACTTTATTTGCAAGTGATGAACATAATATAAATTTATATCCTTTTGATTCTACTTTTAAATATGTTAAATTTGGATTAACACAAAGTCCAACGTTTGCAATTAATGTCCAAGGAGTTGTTGTCCAAACTAGAAAATAACAATCATCATCTTTCATTTTAAATGGAAGAATTAATGAATTAACTGATACTTCTTCATATCCTTGTGATACTTCATTACTAGATAGTTCAGTACCACATCTAGGACAATACCATAATACTTTATTACCATAATATATTAAATCTTTTTTATACATTTCTTTTATAATCCACCATTCAGATTCAATATATTCATTATCACAAGTAACATATGGATTTTCACAATCTATAAATTGTCCCATCATATCAGTAACACGCTTTACTTCATCTATATTTGTAGCAGTTGCTTTGTTACACTCTTTACAGAAATTTTCTATACCAAATGATTCAATATCAGCTTTACTTTTAAAACCTAATTTTTTTTCAACGTTAACTTCAATTGGTAATCCATGTGTATCAAGTCCTATTTTTCTAAGTACTCTATAACCTTTCATAGTTTTATATTTGCAAAATGCATCTTTAATAGTCTTAGCAAACACATGATGTATTCCTGGTTTTGCATTTGCATAAATAGGTCCATCATAAAAAACAAAATTTTTATTATCTTTTCTATTATCTATTGTTTTTTCTAATATATTTTCTTTCTTCCAAAAATTTAATATATCACTTTCAACTTCATAAGTATTTTTCTTATCTAATTCTTTAAACTTCATAATCCTAATCCCTCCCAAATTATATAACCAAAATATATCATCAATATACTAATCATTATCATACCTTCAAATTTACCTATTTTATTCTTTATTGGTGCGAATATAACTAAAATAATTGAAGCTATTAAAAAGTTAATGGCATCTATTATTCCAAGTCCATTCATATTTAAATTACCAAGTATTATAACAGGAAATGTGATTGCAATGCAAATATTAAATATATTACTTCCTAAAATATTTCCAACAATCATATCTTCA
>CAMKQS010000058.1 GCA_946414975.1 uncultured Caryophanales bacterium
CATTTATAGTAAATATAGGTTCACTTCTAAATATTGCATAATTTAAATTCATTTATCGTTTCTCCTTCCTTTTAAATATCAAAAAAAGATATGTCGCTAAACATATCAATTACTGCTAATCTATATTGTATTTTATAATTAATAAATCTATATATAAACGTTAATAACTAATGAGAAACGTGCTTATTATCAAATAATATTTGATAATATTATCTTTTTGTTATTATCGGTATTTATGGTAATTAAATCTTTCACACCACTTTGTGTCATATTGTCATTCCAACATCTGTTGGAAAAGCTCCATTATCTAGTAAATAAGTCGCTATTGCATACTCAATACTTCTTCCATATGCATCAATACTTCTCTTATCAGCTGAAATTCTAGCTTTTCTTATTATATTCATTACTATTGGTGTTACTATTAAAGCAAGAATTGCTAGTATTACTAATACTGCTATTAATTCTATTAAAGTAAATGCCAATGTTGTCAACTTAGGGCCATTTTCCTTTGTTTTATAATACTTTTTCATTTAAATATTCCTCCTCAAATTGCTTATATATTCCCTATACTAGGTCTAACAAAAACAATAAAAAAACGCAACTATTGTTGCAAATTTTTACTTAAAAGTTAAATGAAATCTTTATTGCACGTTTGTTTTATTTACGGGCTTCTTCTTTTTCAAAAAAAATATAGAAATTATTCTATATTTAATTCAATATTATACATAGTATTATAAACGCTGCTCCTAATACTCCTGTAAGTCTAGTTATAAATAACTCTCCGCCTCTTTCTTTTCTATTTTGAAATAATGCGTCATTACCACCACTTATTATATTAGAAGCACCTTCTGCTTTACTACTTTGCAATAATACTAGTGCGATTATCAATATTGATATTATAATTAATACTATTTGCATAATTACCTCCATATATAATTTATTAATAATATCTCCTGTTTATAGATTATATTATAAATTAGAATTCATGTCAAATTATTCGTTCTTTTTATTAATTGCATATACTGTTTTATTCGATAAATCTAAATTATTAATTACTTTATTTAACTCTCCATAATTTAACTCATCAATAAACGCATGCTCATCTGTTATAACTTTACCATATTTGATAATATTAGCCATTATTTTATTATTAATAGCATATATACTATCACTTTTATATATAACTGAACTTTTCTTTACTTTTTTCTTTCTATTAAAATCATTTTCATCTATAGATATATCTTTCAACTCTTCATCTACTTTATTTAATAACTCTTCTTTATGATTAGTATCTGCAGATATTATAACTAAAACATGTTTATCTGTATTAACTAAAGTAATATCTAAATCAAGAGTTGTAATTTTATCTTCTCTAATCTTTTCATTAAACTCTGATACAGTTCCAAATTTTATATCAAAAATCATTCCAATATATGTTCTAAACTTATTTATATCTAAATCAGAGTTATTTCTTATTTTGTATCCTACACTTACTTTTGGAATTTCTATATCCATCTTACAAGATCCTGATTGTAAGGCAACTTGATCTGGTTCATCATATACTTTTCTCTTTATTTCTTTATATTCTTTAAATTCTTTTTTTTCTTGGTTAGCACTAACTATATTTATAACATCCTTATAATCAACATTTCCTGTAATTACTAAAAACATATTAGATGGATTATAAAATGTATGATAACACGTATATAAATCTTCTTTTGTTATTTTTTTTATACTAGAAATAGTTCCAGCAATCGGATATCTAATTGGATGTATTTTAAATGCATTATGCAGTATTCTATCATATAATTTATAATATGGACTATCATCATACATTCTAATTTCTTGTTCAATTATGCCTTTTTCTTTTTCTACATTTTCATCTGTAAAATAAGGGTCTTGTACATAGTCTAGTAAATAATTTAAGTTTTCATCTAGAAAATTAGTACCACTAAATAAATACGTTGTTTTATAATTTGAGGTATTAGCATTCGCATCACATCCACGTTCAGAATAGAAAGTAAATGGATCAATATCATCTTTTTGTTCAAATACTTTATGTTCTAAAAAATGAGCAATTCCAAGTGGAAATTTGGTCATGCAAGATCTATCATATGGTATAAATTCACTATCAATAGAACCATATTTTGTTGTAAATGTTACATATATGCTATTAACGTTTTCTTTTGGAACTATGTATATATCAAGACCATTATCTAGTCTCTTATAATACATATCTAAATCCATTTTAACAAGTTCAGTCTTCATTTTCTTCCCCCTTTAACATGTATATAACATCTAGATGCATCTTTGATGCAAGACGAGTAATATCTTTTTTAGTAACTTTACTAATTTTCTTTATTCTTCCATCAATATCATCACTTTTTAAATATTCAATTCCTGTATACATGCTAAGTAAGTTTTGTGGATTATCTTCAAGTTCTTTAATACTATTAATATAAGTAACTTTAGCTTTCATAATATCTTCTTTTGTAAATAATCCTTGTTGCATACTTTTTACATTTTTCTTTATTAAAGAAACTGCTTTTTTAAAATTATTTGCAGATATTCCTGATGTTATAATCATGGCATTTTGAAGTGGTACGCCAATTGATGTAATTGAATAACAAAGAGAATTTTTTTCTCTTACTTCTTTAAATAATTTTGAATCTGATCCACCACCTAATATATAAGTTAGTACATTAAGTACATATCTTCTTTCAAAATCACTTGTTTTATCTATTTTATATCCTAAAGCTAGCTGACTTTGTGATATAGCTTGGTTTTCAATTACAGTTTTAGGAAGTAATCTTGTTCTTTTCATGCTTATAAAATGTGATTCACTTTTCTTCTTTATTGTCCTAATTTTTATTTTATCAGATATAGCTTTTCTAATTCTTCCTTCACTTACATCTCCAATTACAAAAATATCTAATATATCTTTTTTTAACATATTTAAATAGTATTCATAAAGCTTAGTTGGAGTAATCTTTTTTAAATCTTCTAAATCACCACAACTTCTATATGAATGAATTGAATTAGGACTCATTATCTCAAAAAGACGCATCTTTGAATAATAATATGGACTTTCTTTAACTGTTTTTATATTTTCTTCTAGAAAATTATATGCTAGTGTAAAATTATCTTTTTTAAATTTAGTTGATGCATGTGTAGTTTCTATTAATGGATTAAAAAGAATTTCACATAGAAAATCTAAAGATAATTCAAAATTACCTTCTTCCGTATATTCATCATTTAAAAAAGTAATGTCAAAGCACATAACATTATATTTACCTGATATATAATTTGATGCTTGATATGTAAGTTCGTATAAATCTTCAGTAGCTATAGACATTAGTCTTTTGGTAGGATATTTACTACAAGCCTGACATAATACATTTATAAGTAAATTCCTATAGGTAATTTCTTCTTTATTAACTAAATTTTTAAAGCATACTTGTATTGTTACTGTTTTAAATTTTTTTGTTTTTATAATATGTAGATTATATGTATGATTTTTTATTTTTTTATATTTCATATTACCTCCTAGCTACTTTTATTATATTCAAATTTATTTATCATAAACGTATTGCTGCCTCAAGAGCAACTACAATCATATCATTAAAAGAATTTTGTCTTTCTTCTGGCGTTGTTTCTTCTTTTGTTATAATACTATCTGATACTGTAAATATTGCGGCAGCTTTTTTGTTTAATATTTTAGCATTGCAGAAAAGTGCATATGCTTCCATTTCAACAACATGGCACCCCATTTCATTATGTAGGTGTTCAATATCAGTATCTGCATAAAAAGTATCTGAAGAAAATGCTCTACCATATGCAATTTTCTTATTCATATTGAAAGCTGTATCTTGTAATAATTTTGATAAAGATGTATCTGATGGTAGAATATTTTCTTCTATATTAAAACATTTACCATATGTAGATATTGCATATGCATCTTTTGCAACAAATATATCATATAAGTTTAAATTAGTATCAATAGAACCACACGATCCTATACGAATTATATTTTCTACATCATAAAATTTGTATAATTCATATGAATAAATACCTATACTAGGCATTCCCATACCTGATGCCATTACACTTACTTTAACACCATTATAAAATCCTGTATATGCATACATTCCTCTTACATTATTTACTAATTTATAATCCTCCAAATATCTTTCTGCTATCATTTTAGCTCTAAGTGGATCCCCTGGCATTAATACTGTTTTTGCAAAATCCCCCTTATTTGCTTCATTATGTACTGTCATAATTCCTCCTTTATTTAATCCATTATATCATTTTATGTATAAAAAGTCACTTAATTCAAATAAAAATAGGCCGATTAATCGACCTATATGTGTAGTCTGCATGTGTACTAATCTTTTAGTACATTTATATTCTTTTCATTTATTTTCATTTTATTCATTTCTTTAGCTTTATAATTATTATATGCTCTTACATTGATAGCTATCCCAATAACAATTATAAATGATAATATATACACCCACATCATTAATACTGCAATTTTAGCAAGTGATCCATAATATACATCATATGCACCAAATTTATTTACATAAAGGGAAAATAGTGCGGTTGCTATTGTAAAACCTATGGTTGCAAAAATTGCCCCTTTGGTTGTGGTTTTACTATATATCTTACCATCTGGTGATAGTATATAAATAAGTCTCATTATAGTAAATATAATAAACATAGCAATCGGCCATTTTATAAATGCAAATATATAATATAAAACATCATTAATTGGTTCATAAGTAACTATATTTAATATATATACAAATATTTGATTTCCATAAGTTAAAAAAGAAATCATAAATATAAATAATACTATTAATAATAATATTAAAAATAGTGCTTTTATTCTTCTTTTTAAGTAACTAGAATTCTTTATTCCATATAAAGAATTACTTGCAAGTATTAAAGCATGTGTACCATTACTTGCTAAAATAAATGCAAATGCCGTTGAAATAATAACATTTCTTGTAAATGAATCTGCTTCTATATATGGAAGTAGTATCTGTTCTACACCATTAGGTAAAGCAGTAGATAATGTAGTTACAACTCCATCGATAGAAATAGAAAAATAATTAGAAATAATTCCTATCAATGTAAGTATCGGGAATATTGATAATATCATAAAAAAAGCTAAATTACCTGGAAGATGTAATAATTCAGGTGAAGAAATAATATGAAATAAAGTTTTAGCTATTTCCTTTATTCTTTTCATAAATACCTACTTTATTTTATACGAATTAATCCTTTAGAAATTTCTTCCAAAGATTTTCCAATTTCTTTACTAGATTTATAATCTTTCTCATTCATTTGAAAGTATTTTTTTTGTTTCATTTCCTTAACTCTCTTAGATACAATATTAACTAGTAAATACTTAGATCCAACTTGATTTAATAATTTATCTATTGAAGGATATATCATAATCTACCTCCTATCTATAATAAGAATAAACCAAATTGAGTACTAATTGCAAGAAAGAAGACAAAACTTTACACTTTTTTACGTGTCTATTTTTCCATAAATAGTTTCACAATTAACTTTCTTGTCACTAAACTTAAAACACTTTTTTAAATCATTAAAATTAAATGTTTCACTATTGTAATATATTCTTCCTAATACATCGCCTTTTTCAACACGATCATTTACTTTTTTAAATAACTTTATTCCAACATTATAGTCAATAAAATCATCTTTATTTAATCTTCCAGCACCTAAATTAAGTGAGATTTTTCCTATTTCTAAAGCATCTATTTCCTTTACAAAACCAGATTTATCACTAACAATATCAACGTAGTTAGCATCTATTTTAAATTTATCTAAAGTTCCATTTTGTTCATGAACAAATTTTTTAAAAGTAGTATACGCTTTATTATTTTCTATGTTAGTAAGTGCTAATTTATACGCTTGTTTTATACTAATGTTTTTTACATTACTAATTATAATAGATGCAATAGAATAAACAACCTCCATTAAATCCTGTGCACCTTTTCCTTTTAGTGCTTCAATACTTTCTTTTATTTCCAATTTATTTCCAACACAATATCCTAATGGTTGATTCATATTTGTAAGCAAGCAAATAACTTTCTTATTATAACGTTTACCTATATCTATTAAGTAATGAGCAAGCTTTATTGCATCTTTCTTTGTTTTCATAAGTGCACCCTTACCTACTTTAACATCTATAACAATTAAATCTGCATTACTAGCTAGTTTTTTAGACATGATACTTGATGCAATTAAAGCAATAGAGTCAACTGTAGCAGTTACGTCTCTTAAAGCATATATTTTTTTATCAGCAATATCTAAATTAGCCGTTGCTTGCGTGATTGCTATATTAATATTATTTACTTGATTTATAAATTTATCCTCATCAAGACTAACATTAAATCCGTCAATACCTTCTAATTTATCTATAGTACCACCAGTATATCCTAATCCTCTGCCACTCATCTTAGCAACCTTTATTCCAAGTGATGCAAGTAATGGTGCAAGTATTATAGTCACTTTATCACCAATTCCTCCTGTTGAATGCTTATCAACAACAACACCATCTATTTTAGATAAATCAAGTATTTCTCCACTTTTTAACATACAATCTGTTAAATTTAATGTTTCTAAAAAAGTCATGCCATTAATTGTAATTGCCATCAAAAGTGCACTCATTTGATAATCAGCAACACTTCCGTCTACAAATCCATTAACAGCATAACTAATTTCTTCTTTTGTAAGTTCTTTATTTAATCTTTTTTTATTTATAATTTCTTTTATATTCATACTATCCCTTTTTTCTTTTATTTTTTTATTATTTTATTTTTTTCTACTTTTTATTTTTTTATGTGATATTTCATTATTAACTAAATTTAAATAATTTTCATTATCTATAACATTTCCATTTTCAAATGTTTTTCCCATCTCTAAATCTTTTCTAATATCTTGTGCCTTTATTAATATATTGCTATCAACTTCACACATAGTTCCTGCAGTTAGCTTTAAAATTGCATATCTGTTTTCATCTTTAATTTTTTTATAGCTCATACCATAAAAATGAATTGTACTCATCTCTATATAATCATATTGATGTAAAGTATTAATGTCTATTGCAATTGACTTATTTCTATCTAAGACGCATAAACGATATGGATAATCATTTCTCATGGGTCTTAAACAAGGACTATTATTTAAATTTACATGTTCAAATGGACATATTTGTAATTCACATAACTCATATTTTTCTCTCATCATATTCACCTTTTAACGCTTTCTTAATTCCCCACCACGAAAGTAGTGCACATTTTTTTCTATTTGGTTGATGTGCTATATCACTATAAACTATTGCTTGCTCTAATATATCACTATTATATTCTTTTTCATCTATCATATATTCATAATTTTTTAATATTTCTAAAGCTTCTTTTTTTGTTTTACCAATAAGTGTTTCTATCATAATAGATGTCGCACTCGTACATATCGCACATGCCTCACCGTCAAATCTTATATCTACAATTTTATCATCTTTAATTTTTACAAGCAAATTAATTTCATCAATACAAGATTCATTATTCATATTAACAAAACCATAACTGCTATCTTCTATAAGCCCTTTATTTTTAGGATTTTGATAGTGCTCCATAATAATAGTTCGCTTTAAATTATTATCCATAGTATCACCAACCTCATTATATTATAATTACTAAAAAATTACAATTATTATTTTAATTTTATCTTACCTGGTTCTTCTCCTGTTATTATTTCATATATTTGATTATACATAATATTAGATTTAAATTCATTTATATAATTTATAATTTCCATATCATTAGTAAGAGAATAGTATGTTTTTATAAATAATACTTTTTGTAAGAAAAATCTATCATAATTAGATGTAAATATTTCATTTATAAAATACATAACCTCATCAGCAAACATCATATAATCTCCATCATCTAATTTTCTATATTCACTTAAAATATATGCTATTTCATCACTATTTTTCTCATATAATTTCACATCAATATTATCATTTAAATACTTCAATCTTGTAACTAATCTATTTATCTCTTTTGATGAATCTTTATATCTTTCTTTCATTGATTCAAGTATAGTTATATACTGAAGAGAAAATATAGTTTCTTTTCTAGAAAAGTTACATACTCCACCTAATCCATTTGGAAATGCCTCTTCCATTCTTGTAGGTGAAAAATCACTATCAAACTCTTCAAATGAATCAAACTCTTCAATATCATCATCTTCATAATCATCTACATTATCATCTACATTATCATCATAATATTCCTCATTTGGATCCATTTCATAATCACTTGTATCATTAATACTAGCCTCATCATTATAATCTAAAACACTATCTAAATCATATTTAACTTTAGTTCTATAAAGTACCGAATATGTAAATAATGCATTTTGACTAGGTATATCAAGTAATTTAACTATATCAGTATTTTCATCAAAATGATCGCTTTGTTCATATTTAGTAATATCAATTGGATAAACTACATAATCTTCTTCTAAATCCTCATATATTTGATCATGAAGAGTAGTTATCATTGCAATATAATCTTCCCCTAAGCTTTCTATTTCATCTAATATTTGTTTTCTATTCTTAAACAACTCTTCAATCTTTTTATTATTCTTATTATCAGAATTACTCATATATAATTTTTCAATTCTTTTTTCAAATTTATAATATCTATATATTAGTTCTATAGGTTGAGTAATCTTTAAATATTTAAATATCCTAGTATCATAATCTATATATCTTAAAACTGTAATATCATTAATTTTTTCGTCTATATTATGAACAGTAACATCATCATTTAAAACAATAAAACCGTTTTTATAATATAAGATATCTGAACACTCATCTAAAAAATTCATAAATTCTTTTTGTTCATCAATAGGCTTAAAACAAATATAATCTTCTCTAGTTATAGTTTCTAGTACTCTTCTTCCTTCAAGAGCTTTTACCAAAGACAATTCTCTTCTATTACCAAATAATAAATTTATTCTTAATAAGAAAAGTGTTGTATAACTAAAGCTTTCATCAACTTCACTCATTATAATCCCCCCATAGATAAGATGTATTATATCAGAAATTAAAAAAAAGAAAAAGACCTAATTGGCCTCTACAATTAATTTTATAGCTGTACGCTCTTCTCCATCGATATTAATATCAGTAAAAGCAGGTATACATACCAAGTTTTTACCACTTGGAGCAACAAAACCTCTAGCTATAGCAATTGACTTTACTGCTTGATTTAAAGCTCCTGCACCTATTGCCTGTATTTCAACAGAACCTTGTTCTCTTATTACATTAGCAAGTGCTCCTGCAACTGAATTAGGGTTTGATTTAGTCCCTACTTTAAGTGTTTCCATAATCATTCATCCTTTCTAATTAAGTATATTA
>CAMKQS010000059.1 GCA_946414975.1 uncultured Caryophanales bacterium
AATTTTCCCGTTAATGTTTAAAATTTTTTGAGACATTTTCAAAAGTTATTGACACATAAATTTGTAAAAATTATAAAAAAAGTGAAAAAATATAAGAAAAAAGCAGATAAATGTTGTATATTTTAATTTAAAGTGATACAATTATGTTATTCCGATTTAGGGGTGTAATTCAATGGTAGAATGACGGTCTCCAAAACCGTTCATGTGGGTTCGACTCCTGCCACCCCTGCCATTTGAAATATTAAAACACTAACTGATTAGTTAGTGATTTTTGTTTATAATATTTAAATTCTATTTATTTTAAACTCTTGATATAATCTTCCACAATTGAAATTCTTGATTTATCTTTTTTTCTATCACTATTTAATAAATAATTATAGTATTCTTTTATATTTTGAACATAATATTCTCCAATTTTTTCAGGTTTATATTTTAGTTTCTCCTTTTTACCATCGCATACACCCTCAATTTTATCATTTATAATAAACCATCCATTATCTTTATATTTTAAATTATAATTGTTCTTTAATTCTTCTAACCCTTTATCAGTAACTGCAATATCTAAGTCTCCAGCATCTGGATAAATATCTCTTAAAACTAGTGCACTAGATGATAATATCCAAAACTCTTCTAAATCAATTTTTAAAGTTTTTAGTAATTTTAATAGTTCTTGTTTGTTCATTCTTTCATTCATAATATAATTTCTCCTTTGAATAATTATAGCATATATTTTGAGATTATTTTTATTTAGTATTATTTTTATTTATTTTCTTTTAAAAATATATATTTATATATTTCTCCCCAATTGTTAACATTAACAACATTTTTTCTATTAACTCTTTTTGAAGCATTATTTTTAAGATATAATGCACAAATATTATTGGTAGCAGCATTGATACATATTCCACTATCATCATCAATTATATAATCTATTTTTTCACTAATTAATCTATCTATTTTATGATGTTCATTATTAAATATCTGAATATCTTGTAGACCTATTTGGCATAGTTTTTCTCTTGCTATTTCAGTTTCAAAATCATTTCTGGAAGTGACAACTATTAACTCAAATTTTTCTTTTAATTTATTCAAGACAATATCAGCACCTACCATTATATTTGCATCTTTTAATATCTTTTCGGCGTTTTCTATATAAAATTGTTTAAATTCATCTTCAGTCCAATTATATCTTTTTTGAAATATTCTTTGAGTATTATCAATTAGAGTATTATCAATTAGAGTATCTTTCTTATTTTTTTCTACATCATATATTTCTGTATATACTCAATATAAATTTTCAGAATCAAATACAACTCCATCTAAATCAAGTGCTATCTTTTTCATGTTTTTACCTCCAATATATTGAATATGTATTAACTGATTGCAATAATTATATTACCATACAAATGGTATTAATCGATATTTTACTTTCTTTTTGTACTCTTTATATCCTTTGAGTTCTTTTTTAAGTATTTTTTCTTCATTAATAATTCTTTTGGCAATAATAAACGGGTATGCAATAAATATAACAAATGAAATAATTGATTCAAGTATTAATGGCATTGTTAAAAATAGAATTAATGTAACAGCATACATTGGATGTCTTACAATACTATATAAACCTGTATCTATTACTTTTTGATCTTCTTGTACTTTTATCGTTCTAGATAAATATGCATTTTCCCTTAATACTTCAGCATAAAGCATATATGTGAGTACAAATAATATAGAAGATATTATAATTATACTATTTGGCATTAAAAACCATTTAAATCTATAGTTTAGTCCAGCTAGGGTAAATCCTAATAAAAACATTAAACCACTAAATAGAATTACTTTTTTCTGTTCAGTCTCTTTTTCTTTAACATCAAGCCTTGAATTAAGTAATTTTGGATTTTTAATTATCAGAATAATGCCTGCTATAAGCATTGGAATAAATAGTAATCCCATAAATAACCAAGCATTCCAATATTTAAGAGTATTTGCAGGTATGAATAAAAGGCATCCAACAATTATTACTCCTAGAATGTATCTTGTTATAGCATTAAAAAATAATTTCATACTCACATTATCACCACATCTTTATTATATCATGATAAAAGGTATAAAAGTACTAGCTTAATTGCTAGTGTTTTTATGTTCAATAAAGTAGTCATAATTTCCAATAAATTCACTTATAGTATTGTTATTTATGTATAAAACCTTATTTGCCACTTTATTAATAAAATATCTATCATGAGATATAAACAAAATAGTGCCTTTAAAACTCTTTAAAGCATCTTCTAATATTTCCTTGGTATCAATATCTATATGATTAGTAACTTCATCTAATATTATAAAATTACAGTTATTATTAATTAATTCAAAAAGTTTTAATCGAACCTTTTCACCACCAGATAGTTTATTAATTTTTTTAAAAACAAATTCTTTAGAAAAATAGAATTTGTCAAGAGCGCTTCTTAAGTGTGTTATATCTCCTATATAAAAGTTTCTTGCGTATTCTAATACAGATTGATCACTTTCAAAAGATATTTGTTGTGGAATATAGCCAATTTTTATATTGCTTCCCAATTTTATATTATAAGATTTATTATCCATAATACCTTTTATAAGCGTTGATTTACCACAGCCGTTACTTCCTATAATACAAACTTTATCACCATAGTAAATATTTATGTTAATATTGTTTATTAATGGTCTATCTTGAATATATAAATTATAGTTTTCTATTTTTAAAACATCATTACCAGATCTATTTTCAAATATTAATTCTATTGGTAATTCTTTTTTTATATTAGGCTTATTTTTTAATTCTATTTTATCTAATCTTTTTCTTATATTTTCTGCTCTTTTAAAAAACTTTTCACCACCAGGATATGCTAGTTTGCCAAATTCATATAATTGCTTAATTTTCTTTTTCATTGCAAATATCATCTTTTGTTGATCTTTATAATCTTTAAATTCTTTTTCAATTCTTAAATCATTTTCTTTCAAGTAGTAAGAATAGTTACCATTAAACTCTATAGCTTGCCCATTTTCAATTAATATAGTTTTATTTGCTACTTTATCCAGGAAATATCTGTCGTGTGAAACCATTATAATTGTACCGTCAAATTTATTTAGATATTTTTCTAACCATTCAAGGGTATCAATATCTAAATGGTTAGTGGGTTCATCTAATACTAATATGTTTGGCTTTTTTATTATTAGGGCAGCAAGCAACACTCTTTTTTTCTCACCACCAGATAATTTCTCAAATTCCATATTTGTAAATTTATTAATATTAAGGCCATGTTTAACTTTTTCGATTAATGTATTTATTTCATAGCCTCCTTTATTAATAAATTTATCTTGTATATTTAAATATTTATTTATCGTACTAATATTGTTAGGATTATCTATCATTTTCTTTTCATATTTTTTCATTAAATTTTCAATATCTAATATTTCTTTAATGCCTTCATATAGAATCTCCTTTACATTTTTTTTCTTATCTATTAAATCTAAATTTTGGTATAAATATGCAATATTACTTTCATTCCTTATCGATAATATTCCACTATCTTGTTTTTCTATACCACATATTATATTAAGACAAGTTGATTTACCACAACCATTATCACCAATTATTCCTATTTTATCACCTGTTTTTATCTCAAGTGATAAATTATCTAATACATTATTAAATCCATAAGATTTTTTAATGTCTCTTAAACTTATTTCTATCATAATCTATTACTCCTTTAATCAAAATAAAAACCAAATAAGTGCACATACACCCATTTGGCGGATGCAGGCACGACAAAACCGTCATACCTGCTAATAGATTTTTTTATTAACAGGTATGACTATGTTAAAATATACATAATTGTATGACCAAAATAATTTAACATATTACCTCTCCTTCAAAAAAATTATATCTTAATGTAATTGTAATGTCAAATTTAACTAAATGTGCTACAATTGTGATGTGATTGGAGATTTTATATGAAAAAAATAAACAAGAAATTATCCATATTTTTATTTTTATGTTTATTATTTATTATATCATTTGGGATAGTATTAATGAATGCTAGAACATATACATTTGATTATGAAATTGATTCAAACATTAATAATGTTAATGAAGTAAAGATTAAATATGATAAAAAAATTATTAAAATTGACAGTATAAAATTAAAAAAAGGAAATTTAAAAGTAAATATTTCTTCTATTAAAAAGGGATTTACTGATATTAGTGTTGATGATTTTCATGGAAACACTTATTATAAGTTAATTTCTGTACATAGTTTTGGCATAATTACTGTAAATGGTTTTTTTGGAGATTTTAAGGGTGATATAGTTATACCGATATTAATTATAATAATTTTAACGTATGTATTATATGCTGTTTTAAAACTGTTCAAAAAAAGCATGAAAATTAATTTATATCAATATAAGAATGTTGCATATTTAGGTTTAATAGTTTTTATTTTATTTGCAATTGTTTTTCAGTTTTTTTCATTAGTTGATTATAATGGATTACAAGATACGATTGTAGATATTATTTCAGTTAGCAGTGGTTTATCATTTTTTCTTTTACCACTTGCATTTGTAACATCAATTCTTGTTACAATTAGTAATGTTAAATTAGTAATAAAAGAAGGTATGTCAATTAAAAATGCGTTAGGAATAATATTGGACTTATTTCTATGTTTAATGACTTTTTTACCAAATATAATAAGTGATTTTTTTCAAAATACTACATTTGTAGATGTGCATAATGAAAATGGTATATGGAATTATATAGATATTTTTTTAGAAACATCTATATATATAACAGTTGCATATTTGGAATGTATATTAATAGCAACTATTATTATTGGTATAAAATCAGCACTTCATATTCCAAAGTATAATAAAGACTACATAATAATATTAGGTTGTAGAATAAAGAAAGATGGTACTTTAACTCCACTTTTAAAAAGTAGAGTGGATAGAGCTTTAAAATTTAGAAATATTCAAAAGAATAATAATGGAAAAGATCTAAAATTTGTTGTATCTGGAGGTAAAGGTAATGATGAAGTAATATCTGAGGCAGAAGCAATGAGGAGATATCTTTTGTTAAATGGAATAAGCGAAAAAGATATATTAATTGAAAATAAATCGAAAAACACATATGAAAATATTAAATTTTCAAATAATCTTATAAAAAAAGAAAATAAAAATTGCAATATAGTGTTTTCTACTACAAATTATCATGTTTTTAGAGCAGGATTAATTGCTTACTTACAAGGAGTTAATATAGAAGGTATGGGAAGTAATACTAAGTCATATTTTTTTATAAATGCTTTTATTAGAGAATATATTGGTACATTATATTCAGAGAAAAAAAGACACATAATTATAGTTATAGTAATAGAAATAATTTTGTTAATTGCAATTTATATTAAATATTTATCTGTAATTTTATAATAAAAATTAAAAAATTAATTGAATTTTTTTAATCTAATTTATTTTATTAAAAATTTATGATATAATTTTAATATGCATAAGAATAGGAGGAGTTAGATGACTTTTGATTCAATAGTAGAGTTAGCCAAAAATATTGTCGATTTATTATTAGTTTGGCTAGTTTTATATTATATTTTGAAAAGTTTAAGTAAAGACGTAAAAATGGCAATGTTATTTAAAGGGATAATTATTGTAGTTATTTTAAAACTTGTTAGTGATTTCTTTGGACTTGCTACAATTGGATTTTTACTTGACTATGTAATTGAATGGGGAATTTTAGCGCTTATTGTAATCTTTCAACCAGAAATTAGAAATGTACTTGAAAGACTTGGTAGAAGTCAACTATTAGGTAGACATAAAGTATTATCTATTGATGAAAGAGAAAGAGTTGTTTATGAAATAGTAAGTGCAATGGATAGTTTGCGTAAAACAAGAACTGGAGCTCTTATTGTAATAGAAAGAGATAATAGTTTAAATGATTATATATCAAAATCACAAAAAATATATGCGTCAGTTTCAAGTGCATTATTACAATCAATATTCTTTCCAAATAATCCATTACACGATGGTGGTGTAATTATTCAAGGAGATCAAATTACTAGTGCATGTGCAGTATTTCCAACAAGTGATAATGCAAGAATTAGTAAACGTTTAGGTACACGTCATCGTGCAGCACTTGGTATTGCAGAAATAACAGATTGTATAGCACTAATTGTTTCTGAAGAAACAGGAAGATTATCAATGGCAATTAATGGAGAACTTCGTTATAATCTAACTATTGATGAGGTTAAAGTAACTCTTTTAGAAGAGTTAAGTCCTAAAAAATCTATAATAGTAGAGGAGGATGACGAAAGTGAAAATATTTAAAAAAATTTGGAATGGCTTTTTAAAAATCATTGACAGTATTATTGTTATGCCTCTAACTAAATTAATATATAAAATAACAGGAAAAAAAGACAAAAATGGTAAATTATTAGAAACATTATTTACAAAGCCTACAGCCCTACTTTTCATTTCTCTTGCAATGGCTATATTAATATTTATAGCGGTAGATCAGAAAATTATTAAATTTTCTGATAGTAGTGCAGAGGTATTTAAAGGCCAATCTGTAAATGTTGTATATAATGAAGAAGCATATGTTGTAGAAGGACTTCCAGAAACAGTAGATGTTACTTTAATTGGTAGTAAGGCTGATTTATATATTGCAAAACAATCATCTAATCATAGTGTGACTGTAGATCTTACAGGACTAGAACCTGGTACTCACAAAGTAAATATAGAATATGAACACGGTTCTAAAAGTATAGAATATAGTGTTAACCCTTCTGTTGCAACAGTAATTATTTATGAAAAAGTATCTGATAGTAGAAAAATATCATATGATATTTTAAATGAAGATGTTCTTGATAAAAAATATGTAATTGATAAAGTGGATTTAGTTAAAGATGAAATTACTATACGAGGACCTCAATATAAGTTAGATGAAGTTGCATCAGTTAAGGCATTAATTGATATTAAGGATTTACCAAATGTTCAAGCAGGTAAACAAACAATTGAAAATGTAAAGTTAAAAGCATATGATAAGACAGGAAATGTTGTTGATGTTGAGTTTGTTCCTGAAACAATAAGTGCAGATATTGAGATATCCGCACCAAGTAAAGAAGTAAATTTAAACTTTGTTCCAAACGGAAATATGCCTTTTGGAAAAGCTATTAGTTCTTATTCATTCTCATCAAATAAAGTAACTATATATGGTACAAGTAGTGTTATTAATGCAATTAATGATATTGATATAAATGTAGATGTAAGCAAACTAAATAGTAGTACAACACTAGATGTAGATATTCCAAAACCAACTGGAGTTAGAACAATGAGTCAAAATAATATAAAGGTAAAAATAGATGTTACGGATGTAGCGGCTAAATCAAATGTTTATTCAATAAATTTAACAGGAATTAATACACCAGAAGGATTAGTTGCTCAACCTATTGATGAAAATAATGGAGTAATTGAGGTTGAAGTAAAAGGTGCTCAGAGTGTACTTGATAGTATACAAGCAGCTGATATTACAGCATATGTAGATTTAACTGGTCTTACTGAAGGTGAACATGAATTAAATGTAAAAGTAAAAGGAACTAACACCCTTGCAACATATATTGCTAAAAAAACTAAAGTAAAAGTAAAACTTGCTAGAACTAGTTAAAAAATTTAAGCATTAGATACAATCTGATGCTTTTTTGTATATGTTTATATAATAAAGTACATACTTATAATAATACTTTAAATAAAAAAACTAGTATTTAATTATACTAGAGGTAATTATTAGTTTTCAATATGTTTAAATAAAATACCAATATTAATTAATCCAGTTATACCTACAATTGAATATATTATTCTTGCAAGTATATCTGAACCAAATATTGCCTCAACTAAGTTAAAGTCAAATATTCCAATAAGACCCCAGTTAATTGCACCAATAATTGTAAAAATTAAACATATTTTTTGTAGTGTTTCCATT
This sequence comes from uncultured Caryophanales bacterium, assembly GCA_946414975.1. The sequence goes on from CAMKQS010000059.1 coordinate 8,012, forward strand.
TATATTCTCCTTTCAGTTATTTATATTTTGTGTAAAAACAAATAATTTATTCATAATTGTAGAATAAAACAAATATAATTAACTGAAACAAGAGGTGAATAATGAAAAAAATAATTTTATGTTTTATGTTTGTAATGTTATTAGCAGGATGTGGAAAAAATAGTAAGGAAAATATTTTAAAACAGTGGAGTAAAAAAGTTGATAGTTATGACAATTATTTAATGGAGGGAACATTAAAAATATATAGAAATGAAGATTTATATACATATAAATTGGAATCATCTTATATGAAAGAAGATTATTATAGAGTAAGTCTTACAAATAAGACTAATAATCACGAACAAATTATAATACGCAATAAAAATGGCGTTTATGTTGTTACACCTTCACTTAATAAAAGTTTTAAATTTCAAAGTGAATGGCCATATAATAATTCACAAATATACCTGCTTCAACCAATTATATCTGATTTAGAAAACGATTCTAAACTTTCATTTGAAGAAAAAAATAAAACTTATATCTTTACATCAAAAGTTAACTATATAAATGATAAAAATTTAATTAAACAAAAAGTATATTTATCTAAAGATTTAATACTAAAAAAAGTAGAAGTAATAGATGATAATAATAATACGATAATGTTGTTAAAAGTAAATAAATTTAAAACAAATAATAATTTTGACAATAATTATTTTAAAGTAGTTGATAATTATTCGAATAATAATAAACAAATTGATAATAATACAAATAAAGAAGAAAAAAGTAATATAAAAAAAGAAGATATTGAAAATAACAAAGAAGAAAATAAAACCAAAAAGACTAGTGTTAATGATGAGATATTGTATCCGATGTATGTTCCTGTTAATACTTATTTAAATACACAAGATGTAATGAAACTTGATAATGGTAGTAGGACAATTTTAACATTTTCAGGAAATAGTCCATTTACTTTAATGCAGTCACCTATAAGTAATGATACTATTAACTATTTAAATGCTGATCCAGTTATGGTATTAGATAAAGTAGGAGCTGTTGGCAAAAATGAAGTATCTTGGGTTGATGATAATAAAGAATACTACGTAACATCAGAAGTTTTATCATCAAATGAACTTGTTAAGATAGCAGAATCAATGTCTGTTGCTCAAATTGAAAAATAATATGTCAATAACTTTTGAAAATGTCTCAAAAAATTTTAAACATTAACGGGAAAATTT
>CAMKQS010000060.1 GCA_946414975.1 uncultured Caryophanales bacterium
AATGCAAATATTAAATATATTACTTCCTAAAATATTTCCAACAATCATATCTTCATTATTATGCTTTATTAAGTGCAAACAAGTTACAAGTTCTGGTACTGATGTTGCAAAGGCTATTACTGTTGCACTAATAAGCTTATCACTAATACCAAATGTTGTTATTTTTTGTGCCATATCTACTGTAAAAATACTTCCTACAAATATCATAGCTAAACCTAAAACTGTTATTACAATTGAATATATACAAGAATATTTAGGTGGCTCATAGATTGCAACATCTTTCCTTGTATGTATAAGTTTTAACAAATAACCTACATATAATATAAAAAGCAATATTAATATTACAGCATCAAATCTTGATAATATGTTACTATTTTTATGAATAAATAAGTCATCTAATGATAGAAATACAAATATTGCAGATATAAATATTGATAATGGCAATTCTTTTTTTATTGTTGATGATGTAATTTTAAGTGGTTTAATTAAACTAGATATACTAAGTATTAATAAAATATTTATTATATTACTACCTATTAAATTATATATTACTATATTACTATATCCATTATGCAACGCATAGTAACTTACCAGTAATTCTGGAATACTAGTACCAAATGCAACTATTGTAAGTCCAATTGCAAGAGCTGATTTATGATAATATTTTGCAAGATCTCTTGCTCCTTCTATCATAATTTTACTACCAGCTATAATAAAGATTATTCCAACAATTAAACATAAAATTATCATTAACTCATTCATATATTCTCCTTAAAATAAAAAAATGTTCTTTATATATAGGGACGACATAGCCGTGGTACCACCCTATTTTATAAAGAACTTATACACTTAAAATTATAACGCATTACCTAAAACATCAGAAGTGATCTATATATTACTAACAATTAGTTTGCACCAACCACTAACTCTCTTAATGTATCATAATATACCGTCTTCATCATTTGTTTTTTAAAAATTTACTTTTTCAATATCTTCTATCATATCTAATTGTGCTTGAAGTAAATCTTTTAACTTACGTTTATATACAATAATATTTCTACGTATTCTATTTGCTTCAATCTCTGCTTTTTCTGCTTCCATTAATGCTTCATTAACAATTCTACTTGCATTTTTCTTAGCATTTTCCACAAGCATTTCACTTTCACGATAGGCATTTTGTTTTATCTGGTCAGAAGTTTTTTGAGCCATAATAATAGCTTTATTTAAAGTAGACTCCATACGTTCATATTGCGCAATTTTCTCACGCATTCCATTTGTCTTCGCAATCATTTTTTGTAATTCTAATATTTTCTGATCACGTAATCTTATCGCTTCATCTTTTTCTTTAATCAAATTAACCATTTTACTTACTTGCTTAATTATATTATCTAAAAAGCGATTTACTTCATTTGGATCATAACCATATGCTGTTTTAGTAAACTTCTCCATATATTCTCCTCACCAGTGCCTAACTATATTATCACAAATGATACTATTTTTCAACTACCATTCTGTATTTATATCATCATTATCATATATATCTTTTCCAGTTGTCTCTTCTGTAATTTTACCTTGAACATTAATATTATTTGGAGTACACAAAAATATTCCTCCACCTATTTTTTGTAAATCTCCACCTATTGCATATATAGTTCCACTTAAGAAATCAACTATACGTTTTGCCTGGTCTGATGTAACTCTTTTAAGATTTACAACAACTGTATTTCTTTTCTTTAAATGATCTGCAATTTGTTGTGATTCAGAAAACGCACGTGGTTCAAGCAATATCATCTTAGAACCACCATTCTCATCATATGCTTCTTCAGTTTTTATATCATAATATTCATTTCCATTTATATTTTCTTCATTATTATCTTTATTAAGTAAATTTTTAATAAAACCCATTTTATTACCTCCAATTCTTGTACACTACGAATATTTTATCACATTTTTTTTTAAAATGAAACATGTTATTATGCCTTGTTAATTAAATCATTTATTTTATTGTAAACATCTGTGTCAATAGCTCTTATTGCATTTAAGGTATTACTTAAAGATCTTTGATAATCTCCCTTATAAAATAATTGTTCTGATATATTAAGTATTTTATTTAAATCATTATATGTACTTCTATATCTATTGCTATAAACAATTAAAGCCTCAGATAAACGTGCAAATTTAACTATATCTGTTGTTTTAGTATATAGTTTCAATACTAAATCACGAGCAGTATCAACCCTTGTATTTAATATATCTATTACTATTGGTTTTCTAGATAATTCCTTAGATATTTCATTCATTGCAAGCGATGCTTCTTTTAATTCAACATAATAGTTATTTGGTATCTCAGGTAAATTATACTCTCTCATTTTATTTTTAGACTCTTTAAGTACCATTTTTATTTCTTCTAATTGATGACGTGCACGAACTTCATCATCTCGCATATTACCAATTTCATTTAATGAATTATCTAAATTTTCTTCACAACTTAATAACTCTGAACTTAGTCCTTCAACTTCTTCCAATAATTTTGAATATGCGAAAGTATGATTTCCAGTATGATCATTTAATACTTTATAATTATCATTAATTCTATCTAATCTAACTTTTACATCCTTAATAACCTTAATATTATCATCTGATAAATTATAAATATTTTGAAGGTTATCCATTGATGAAAATAATTCATTTATAACACTATTTATTTTTTCTAATCTACTATATAAATTTTCTACTTTATCAACAAAAGCTTTTTTAGATCTTTTTTCATTTTCAAAATCAACAAATAAAGAATCAAAATAATCTAATAATACTTTTAATTCAAATAAACTATCTTGTAAATTTAATGACTTTGTACGAACTATTATATTTTTTATTTTAGTAGTAGCTTCACTTATATTATATTCTACATTTAAATAGTCAAGAGGATATCCTTGTTTCATCATCTTATCATAAATTGCCGCAACTTCTTCAATTCTCTTAGGAAGTACATTATAAACAAGTAAAACTATTGAAGGAACTTCTTCTATAACTATTTCCATATGCTTTAATAGTTCATCAATAATATTTACAATAGTAGATACTTCATTAAACTCATTATTATCCATAATAGATTCAAAATCTTCAAATCTTTTCGCAATAAGTTCAAATTGTGTTTGAATAACACTAGCGAACTTTCCATATTCTCCTTTAGTAGAATTAAATTTTTCAAAAAGTTCTCTATATTTTGAACGGTATTTAGTAATGATACTTCTACCCTTAGCTTCACTATTTGTAATTTCTTTAATCTCACCTAATAAAAACTCAGAATTTGTCTTTACTTTATATAATTCCATTTCCAATTTAGCTATCTTATATATTGTACTTTTATAATCTTTTTGTTTTAATGAATATTCAGCTTCAAGTAACATATTTGATAGATTTGGAACCTGTACTTCTTTTATATCATTTAATCTATCTCTCCATTCATTATACATTACCTCTAATTTTTCATTATTTAAAAAAGATTCAACCTTAGCAAGTTCAGGTACAATCGGTGAAGATGCTAATTTATTTTTCTCTATTTCTAAAGCCGATATTGCTTTTTTCATTTCTTTTTTCTTACGCGTTCTGATGATTAAAATCATAGTAATTATAGAGATTAATGTCGCAATTAAACATATTATAATTACTACTCTTGGATCATCTAAATTTATCATATATAATCACCTTAGCATAATTGTATCATAAATTAATACATTTTTCGACATGTTTTTTATAATTAATTGTATTTTTAAGTATTTTTATATTGACTTTAATACATTTTTTTCATATAATTACTGATGAGTGCAGAAACTTTGGAATATTAGATGTGTTTATTATCTTAAGGATTTATCAGTAGTCTTTCTGCAAAGATGATGATATTAGTTTAAACACCCCTAACTATTTGCAAAGAAGCACCTTCAAAAAGAAAGGAGATGCGTTATGTCAAGATATACAAAATCATCATACCGTAAGAGTCGTCGTTTAGGTTTCTCTACACTTGAAACTGGTCGTGAGCTTGCTAAAAAGCCATATGCTCCAGGTATTCACGGACAAAAGAGAGCTAAAAAGTTATCAGACTACGGTACACAGTTACAAGAAAAACAAAAAGTTAGATTCATGTATGGTCTAAATGAAAAACAATTTAAGAAAACTTTCGTTGAAGCTGGTAAATTAAAAGGTGTACATGGTGAAGATTTCTTAAAATTACTTGAAAGTCGTTTAGATAACTTAGTATATCGTATTGGTTTTGCAACTACAAGACGTGGAGCTAGACAACTTGTTAACCATGGACATATTACTGTTAATGGTAAGAAAGTTGATATTCCTTCATATAGATGTAAAGTTGGAGACGTAATTTCTGTTAAGGATTCTGATAAAGAACTTGCTATTATAAAATCTTCATTAGAAGCTTTAAAGAAAAGAGTTGAATTTATTACATATGATGAAGCTAAAATGGCTGCAACTTACGTAAGATTACCTGAAAGAAGCGAACTTAATGCTGATATAAATGAATCATTAATCGTTGAATTTTACAACAGATAATAAAAAAACACGTGAAATCACGTGTTTTTATATGCTTTTTATTTCTGTTATATTATGTTTTTCTAAAACTTTTTGATATTTCACATCAGTTACAACATCATCATTACTTGTTTTTTTAGTTTTAAATTCTACTTTATCAGGCCAAACTATTTTAAATGGCCCTTTTTTATTTTTATATGGTTCATCAAATTCAACATTAAAATTAATTTTGCTTAAAAAATTATTAAAGTATTCAAGAATATCATATAATTCAAAAATATCAATTTTATTTTCTATCCTATTTTTAATTGGTAAATAATACGATAACAGTAATAATGGTGCAAAAACTAATTCACCATCATTTATTTTAGTAAAATCAGAAAAATAGGAATAATACTTTCTGTTATTAAAACAATCTTTAAAAGATTCTCTTTTTAAAAGTATATTATCATTATACTCTACTGTCTCAATTTCATCTTTATAAGCAACTGTGATAGGATTATTACTTAACTGTTCAAATCTAAATTTATCTTCATCAATCTTCCTTATTACACCTAAATATCCAAAATATAAATTATCTAAATTATAACTTTTATCTCGTGCAACACTAATATCAAAGTAATCATTTTCTTCTTTTTTTACAATTTTACTTTTTATTCTTTCTAAAAATCCTTTTTTCTCTTCTTTTTTTACAATACCTTTTATATCCATAATATCCCCCTTGTTGATGTATGATAACAAAAATATAAAAAAAATACAAGTTTTATTTTCTTGTATTAATTTTTATAATTATAAATCCTATTGTAATTATTATTGGAATTAAACTAATTCCTACAATTTTACAAATATTATTATCTATTCTTAGTAATATAAAACCTGATATTAATAATAGTAACATTACTATGAATAGTATTTTTGCTTTATTATTTTTCATTTGAAACAAATTTATATGTTATTGCAGCTAGTGCAGAACCAAAAAGTGGAGCTAATATAAATAACCATACTTGTTCTAACGCTTTACCACCTAAGAATATTGCAGGTGCTAGACTACGTGCTGGGTTAACACTTGTTCCTGTAAGTTTAATTCCAAGTAAATGAACAAATGTTAAAGCAAGTCCAATTACAACTCCTGATATGGCATTATATTTTTTATCACTTGTAACACCAAGAATTGTAATAATAAATACGAATGTTAAAACTGTCTCAGTTATAAATGCACCAAACATGTTTATTCCAAATCCTCCAAATGCATTTACTCCCATTGTTGTTTCTTTAAAGTCTCCCATTTTAACGTAATTGTTAATAATTAGTGCAAGCAATCCTGCTCCAGCAAGTGCACCAAGAATTTGAGCAATTACATATTTTATAAAATCACGACCTGTCATTTTTCCATTAATAAACATTGCAAATGACACTGCGGGGTTTAAATGACAACCTGAAATATTGCCAATTGCATAGCACATAACAACAACAGATAGTCCAAATGCAAGAGATGTTGCAACTATTGATGCATCAGTAAATACGGCAACTCCACAACCGAATAAAACTAGTACTAATGTACCTAAAAACTCACATACTAACTTTTTCATATCTTTCCTCCTAATTTAATTATATCATATTTTTTTAGGATTTATATCTATTTCTACATTTATTTTTTTATTTAGTTTATATTTATCTACAATATATAAAATATATTTATATATTCTTTCTAATTTTTTATATTTTAAAACTAAATGAATATAGTATTTATTATTTATTTTATTTATATTACTACTAGGCCCCAATACTTTTATATTATATTTTACAAGATACTCTTTTATTTTTACACTTTCACTATAAGCTAAATTATAATCAGTACTAACAATTTTAATTAAAGTAAGATCAATATATGGTGGATAACTAAGGCTTTTTCTTATTTTCATCTCTTCTTTATAAAAACTAACATAGTCATGTACACTTGCATACTTAATACTATAATGATCTAAATTAAAACCTTGAATAATTACTTTTCCATCTTTAGTACCTCTTCCACTTCTTCCAGCTACTTGATTTAATAAATCAAATGTTCTTTCTCCACTTCTAAAATCAGGAATATTTAGCGTAGCGTCTCCATTTATAACTCCAACTAAAGTTACATCTTCAAAGTCTAGTCCTTTAGCAATCATTTGAGTTCCAACTAAAATACTTGCTTCTTTATTTTTAAACTTATTTAATATTCTTGCATGGCTTCCTTTTTTACTTGTGGTATCAACATCCATTCTAATAACATTAACATTAAATATTTTCTTTACTTCTTCTTCTAATTTTTCAGTACCAAGTCCAAATGATTGAATATCTTCACTTTGACATTCAGGACACTTTTTCATTTTAAATGTTGAATAATCGCAATAATGACAATTCATTTTATTATGTGTTTTATGATATGTTAATGGTATATCACAATTTGGACATTTCATTACATATCCACACTCATTACAAGTAACAGTAGTTGAATAGCCTCTTCTATTTAAAAGTAATATTACTTGATTGTCATTTATTAAACAGTTATTTATCTCATCTATTAGTTTTTGTGATAATATCTTATTACCTTTTTTTATTTCATTTTTCATATCAACAAGTACAACAGATGGTAATTTTTTATTAATTCTATTTGGTAATTCTAATAATTTATATATTCCTAATTTTGCTCTTGTATAGCTTTCAATAGACGGAGTCGCACTACCTAAGATTAATGGTATATTATTATATTTTGCCCTTTTTAAAGCTATATCTATAGCATCATATCTAGGATTATTATCTTGTTTATATGTATCTGTATGCTCTTCATCAATAATAATTAAACCAAGATTTTTAAAAGGTGAAAAAATACAACTACGAGCACCTATTGCGATAGAAACTTTACCTTCTTTTATTTTTCTATATTCATCATACCTTTCACCATCAGATAGTCCACTATGCATAATAGCTACAATTGATCCAAATCTTTTTTTAAAAGCTGATACAAACTGAGGAGTAAGACTTATTTCTGGAACAAGTACAATTACTTCTTTTTCTTTTATTATTTCATCTATTATATGCATATAAACTTCTGTCTTACCACTACCTGTTACACCATATAATAAATAGGGATTAAATTTATCTTTATACTTAATTACTTCATTAACAACACTTTTTTGCTCTTTATTTAATACTATATTACTATTTTCTTTTAATATATCATCATTTAATCTATATACTTCTTTTTTTTCTTCCTTTATTACATTGTTTTTAATAAGTGTTTTATATGCACTGCTTGATATTTTATATATATCACTTTTTAAAGTATTTTCTTTTATATTATCTATAATATTTTTTTGAGCATTAGTTTTAGGTATATAGTTTTTATCTAACAAAGTAACATAAGTTTCATATTTTTTATTTATATTTGTCTTAAAGCTTGCTTTTAAAGCTTTTGGTAACATGGTTTGATAACAACTAATTAAACTAGATAATGTTTTACGACTCATATATTTTCCTAGATTAATTAATTCTTCTGTTAATACTTCTTCTTCATCAATAACATCTATTATATCTTTTATTTTATATTCAGTTTTAATATCACCTATATCCATTATAAAACCTTCTAGTTTCCTATTTCCAAATGGCACTAATACTCTAATTCCCACTTTTACTTTATCTTTTAAGTTTATAGGTATATTATAAGTGAATGTTTTATCTATCGCTTTAGATTTTATTTCAATAAGTACATTTGCTTGCATATTACCACCTAACTAATTATAATATATTAAAACTAAAAAAAAAAGAGCTCTTATTATTCTAGAGCTGATTTTTTTATTGTTATAACTGGACGGATAACATATGTATCGATACTTCTTTTATCTGCTGATACTCTTGCTTTCTTTATAATAGACATTACTAGTGGCGTTACTATGAGTGCTAAGATTGTGAGTATTACTAATACTGCTATTAATTCAATTAAGGTAAACACTTTCTTTTTCAGACTACATCTTCTATCTTATATATTGAGTTTATCAAAATATAAGAAAAACGCAACTGTTTGTTGCACCTTTTATTAAATACTATCTATCTGTTTTCTTGTAAGTCCAGTTATTTCTATTATGTCTTCTATAGGATACTTTTTTTCTAACATCTTTTTTGCATCTTCTAACTTGCCTTGTTCGATACCTTGTTCAATTCCTTGCTCGATACCTTGTTCAATTCCTTCTTCTATATAACCTTTTCTTAATTTAATTCTATCTTCCTCATCTG
>CAMKQS010000061.1 GCA_946414975.1 uncultured Caryophanales bacterium
ATATTCCATTTTCATCACCAAAAAAATTATACTATAAATAGAAAAAAAAGTAAAATTAAATTGTATATATTGAATAAATTTTTTGATTGATGTATTATATTATTGGTGATTAAATGAACAATATTTCAAAATATAAAGTTGATGCAGGAATATTTATTAGTATTATAATCTTTACATTTGTAAGTATAATATCAATATATAGTGCACAAAATTTACTTGCTAAAGATATGCAAAATTTATATTTAAAGCAATTACTATGGTATGGAGTTGGTTTTGCTCTTGCTTATTTTATAATGTTTATAGGAAATAAGGTAATAATTAAAAGAATAAATATATTATATATTATTGGAATAATTCTACTAGCCCTGGTTTTATTTTTTGGCACAACAATTAATGAAGCTAAGTGTTGGTTCGTTATTCCAGGTATTGGTAATTTTCAACCAAGTGAATTTATGAAAATAATTTTAATTATAATGTTAGCAAAAATGATAGATAAATTTCATACTGATCATGAAGCGCCAAGTGCTTTTGATGAATTTAAGTTTTTATTAAAAGTATTATTAGTAGTTGCAATACCATCATTCTTAACGTTTTTAGAACCTGATACAGGAGTTGTATTAATATATTTACTTATTACATTTGTAATGCTTTTCATCTCAGGATTTAGATTTAGATGGTTTTTACTAGTTATAGGCTTTATTGTTGCTTTAGTTGGTGGATTACTTTTAATATACTTTACTAATAAAGAATTATTTATAAAAATATTTGGAACATCATTTTTTCTTAGAATTGATAGATTATTAGACTGGTCTAACGGTTCAGGATATCAGTTAGAAAACGGTATGACTGCTATTGCATCAGGGCATTTATTTGGTAATGGTTTTAATAAAACTCCAATATATTTTCCAGAACCACAAACTGATTTCATATTTGCCGTGTTTGCAAGTAACTTTGGACTCGTTGGAGCAATTGGACTAATTGGTTTAATTATCTACTTTGATATAAAATTAATTACAACAGCAATTCATAATAGTAATAACATAAATAAATATATAATAAGCGGAATTTTAGGAATGCTGATATACCAACAATTTCAAAATATAGGTATGACAATTGGAATAATGCCTATTACAGGTATTACATTACCATTTATTAGTTATGGTGGTTCTAGTTTACTTAGTTATATGATTATGATTGGAATAATATTTAATATATCAAACGATTCAATTAGATATAGAAATTAAAAAAATAAAAGCTTAACAACTTTTATTTTTTTTAATATAATGTTTATTATAAAATTCATTTTTCAGAATTCTTTTTAAAGACTGGCTTCCCATTTTCAAAAATTACATAAGTATCGTAAAACTTACTATAATACTCTTTAAATATAAAATATCCAGTATCACTTGCATTTCCTTCTTTAATTATTCTTTCAAAATCAGGAATAGATACCCATTTTGCATCTTGCACTTCATCTTCTTGAAGTTTTAAATCTGAAACTAAAATATTTGATTTTAATAGGAAAACTTCTACATAGTCATTTATTCTAGCATAAGACCCAATAAACATTAAATCTTTTTTATCTATAATTATTCCAAGCTCTTCTTTAACCTCTCGAATAGCCCCATCCAATGATGTTTCACCGGCATTTACACCACCTGATGCAACTTCCCACATATTTGGACACTTTTTGGCAGTTGCTAAACGTTGTTGAATTAATATTTCCCCATTATCATTTATTATAAAAACAAAACAAGATAATCTAAACTCTCCATTAACTAATTTTTTTCTATCCTTTTTTATATTTATTCTTTCGTGCTTATTATTATATACATCAACTAGTTCCATTTTACCTCCTATAAAATTGTATCAAAACTACCTTTCTATTACAGAATCAAAATATTGTTCTTGAAATTCAGTAAGGGCTTTAATCGCATCATCTGAATAGTTTTTATCTTTATTAGTAACAATTAACTTATCATCATCGTCATTTGTTCTATGAATAATTGCTATTACCTTACCTTCAAATTCATCCACAGGTTCATATACACCAAGTAAATATGCATCTAATTTCTCACCATCTCCACTTATAGTGTTTGGTATATATCCATAATTTAACATATAAATAAAACCATGTTTAGGATGCCTACTACCAAGTTCCCTATCTATTTTTACATTAACAATTTTTCCTAAATAATCTCTTGCATTAACTTTTTTCATGGCACCACCCTTTTCATAATATAATATACTTAAATAACTTTATAATTTTCTTCTTTCGCATTTTTAATAAATTCACTTACTAAAGATAAGTATTCGTTATATTCAACATACGCTCTTTTATCTTTACCTACAATATATGATTCAACATTAAAATTTTTATCTATTAATATGAACCAATCTTTATTAAATATCACTCTATATATATTATCTGTATCAATTACATTCCCACAAGATTCATATTTTATACTATTTAAAAGATTAACTACCTCTTCATTTAATTGTTCTACTTCTAAATCTAAAACTTCATCTCTTGGATCTAAATATCTAATAGAAGAATTAAATGGTTTAATATCTCTATAATCATAATCTTGAGACTTTGAAACAAAATAATTATCATAATCAAAGCCACCAAGATTAGATGATATCAATGCATCATTTGTAGATAAAACTTCAAAGGGCAAATCAGATTCTTTTTCTAAATCCGTTATTTCATCTATTTTATTTTTATAATTACCTACTAAAACTGCTTTTATACAAGTATTTTTATCTTCTTTTTCTTCTGACATTTGAATAAAACTATCCCCAATTATTTTTAATATTTCAAACATTTTTTTCATAAATTCTGGATCATTAACATAATTACTTTCTATACTATTACATAGAACTAGATTACCATTTCTAACCATTGGTATCATAGCAACTATATTATTTTTTTTATCTTTAATTACTACTACTCTTCCATTAGGATTTAGTGCACAATATTTTACAAATGAAGTTGCCTGACCACCAATTTTAAAACAATTATCTGTACTAGCACCTACACTAAATAAAACTGGATCATCAGCTTTAAGTGTTTCATATGAATAATTCTCATAATCTCCACTAATATATGGTATAGTTTTATGATAATTATGTTTCATTTCTTTATATGTTTTTCTAACTTCTTCAATTATATCATCAATTTCAAGTGATTGATGCCACTTATTATCAATATAACTATTAATAATATCTCCTTCTAATTTATACTCATCTGCTTCAAAAAATATTCTACTTACTGAAAGGAGCCTTTCAATAAATGCTGTTTTTGTATACAATGTTTGTTTATTAAATCTTTTTTCTATCTCCTCCCAATAATTAAATAAAAAGTTAAGCTTACTAGCAAGATCAGTATCATTATCTAGCATTTTATTAATTATACTATTTTTATCATTTAAATTTTTTCCAACTATAAAATTAATAAAACTATTTTTATATATAATATCATTACACTTTGATAAATCAATATCATTAAAAGCATACATAATTCTTAATATTCTTATATCATCACAATATTCTTTAAATATTTTTTCAGTATTTTGATAATTAATTGTAGCAATCATTTTTATAATTATATTAATTAAATCATCTCTATTCATATGCGTAAATTTATCAAAATTTGAATTTTTTAAAATATTTAAAATATTTGAAACATACGATATTTTTATTTTATCAATAACACAAGGATTAATATTTTTTGATTTTTCTATATTAAATTTTCCATGCCCAATTATATCACTAATTTGTCCATTATACATATAATAATTATATAATTTAGATATAGATACTTTATCACTCAAAATATACATAGCAACACTATTAATTACATTCTCATCAATATCTTTATAATCTTTAAAAAATCTTTTTATTATAAATGCTCTTGCATAAATCATATATTGAGCTAGTTCTTTATCAGTAAGCTCTCTATTTTTATATTTTCTTTTTACAAAAATTAAATAATTAACAAAATCAAAACTAAATTTTATATTATTTATATCTAATTGAAAATTAGAATTATTATCAAATTTAACTAACTTAGAATAAGTTTCAAATAATTTTTGGTTAATATTATCACGACTATTTAAAAATATTTCATTAATCGTATTAGGAGATGTTTTTGCAATATACATAATCATTTCCCTTATTTCACTAGAAAGAGAATAAGAATAAAGATACATATATAAATACCAAATATTATTTCTATCCATACATTTATGAATATTAATTATTTCATCCTCATTAAAATCTTTTGAAACAATATCAATATCATTTAAAAAAAAAGAATTTTGATCTATATTTGGATATTTATTTATTATACTTTCAACTATACTATTCATAACGTTCTCCTATCTATATTAAATAATAGCATAGTAAATTGTTTTTTTCAATAAAAAAAGATCTTTAAGATCTTATATAATTAATTAAGCTTTTACAATTTTTCTTTTTATCAGCCATGAATCTCATTTTATTAATAGCCCTTAATTCAATAATACGAATTCTTTCGCTACTAAGATTCATAATTTTAGCAATTTCAAGTAACGTAAGCCCACCTTTAAAATTACTTCCATCAAGGCCAAATCTAAGTGTAATTACTTTTTTTTCTTGTTCATTTAAATTTTCAAATAAACACTTCATATCAGACTTTAAAATATCATTCATACAAACATCTTCCAAATTTAATGTATCAGCAAGAAAATTTTCATATGTCTCATCTTCATCATCACCTATTGGCTGATTTAATGATAATACCTCATATCTATATTTTTCATATTCTTTCATTTCTGATTCATTAATCTTAAGACATTTCTTTATCTCATCACGTGTCATTTGATCTTTTTGATTACATATTATTTTATCATATCTCATAAACTTAATTTTCATATTATATGGTAATCTAATAACTGAATCATTTTCTGCATAATATTTTCTTACTTTTTGTTTAATCCAAATTGCTGCATAAGTTGAAAATTTAATATTAAGTTCCGGATCATAATCTGCAATGGCACGCATTAGTCCAATATTTCCTTCACTAATTAAATCCATAATCATTTCATAATTTCTACAATATTTATTGGCAAAATATACAACCAATCTTAAATTAGATAAAAATAATTTGTCATATGATTCCTTATACAATATAAACTTATCTACTTCTTCATCCAAATTATTAATCCTTTTTAAATCTATATTATAATCTAATTTAATTAAATTTTTTAATTCTTCATATTCAAGAACTCTATTATTCTTATCACTCATTTTTTTATATGCATATAAACATTTATATATATATCTATCTTCAATACCATTCTTACTTTTATAATAATTTAATAATTTATCTAAAACATATTTGTAATTTTCAGAATTAAGTGAATAAAAAAGCTTATTTAAATCTATACTTTTTATATCAATATTATATACTTTTTTTACCTTCATAATATTACATTCGATATATCTAATATTATTAGCGCACTTTTTTTCTTCATCTTCTGTCAATAATGGATATTTTTTTATTTCTCTAGTATACTCTTCATAAATATTATTATCATTTCTATTAAATTTGTCCATAAACTCACCACTTCACACATATTTTACCAGTAATTTAAATAAAGTCAAATTAAAAAAACTCTAATGAGTTTTATTTCTTTTTATTATCAATTATATCTTTTGAAATCTTTATATTTTCCATTTTTTCTTTGAAATACATTTCATTAAAATATCTTAGTATTTCTTCATAATCAGTTCCAAAGAAATGTTCAAATTTATCTGTAAATATATCTTTAGAATTTTCATGGAGCGGTGTTATAAACCATTTTATATAATCTTTATCTAGCCTCATCAATAAATAACTAGCTACTTTCTCATCAGGGTGCTCCATCCTATCATAAAGTAATAAAAGAGTCCTATTTATATTAAAATCATCTTTACTAGCAAGACTAATTATTAAAGTAGATATTACTTCAGTTAATGACTCTTCTAGACCATAACTTTTTCTTGATGATGGTATACTATTAAAATTAACTTTACCATTTAATATATCATAATAATCACTTGCAACTGCAGATCTAATGTCATATGAAGCTTCAATTTTTTTATTTTTATCTTTACTATTATCTTGATTATTAAGTAACTTACTTATTTCTATTATGTAATCTTCAATAGCAGTATTATCTAACACACTATTATTTATTTTAAATTTATCATACCTTTTTGTATCCTTATTATAAGCAACTATTTTAATAACATCATTATCTTTTTTTATATTAACAGGTATATATGTTTCAAATTTAGAAATATCATATTTATCTAAAACAGAATATAACATCTGATCGTATTTCTCTCTATCAGAATTATCAATTTGATAATTAACATTAATAGTTCTTAAAGAATGTATCATTTCGTGCAACAATATTTGAGCTAAATTTTTTATAATTAAATCTTCACTTTTTATTTTTTCATCAATCATATATAAATAATCATCTAAAGTATATTCATCTAATATAACACAATGATTTAAAGAATCATATTGAGCAGTCTTATCATCTAAATCATCTATAGTTATTGTAAACTCATAATCTTCTTTTCCATTAAATATGTGATCATATACCTCACAATCTATATCGATATTTTTTAAAAACTTCAAAAGTGAATTAAATGCATAATTATAAGATACACTAATAAGTTCTTTTTTTCTCTCATCATTACAATTTACTATCTTCATCTTATCACCAAAATAATTATATCATGAATATTTACTTACAACAAAAAAATCATAAACATTTATCATTATAATTACATAACTTTAAAATATTTATGACCTTCTATTTTACAATTTATAATAATTAAAAAAGCTACATAGTACTATGTAACTTTATAGACTTAATCATAAATCATGCTTTATAATTAAAACGTACATCATATAACTTACAGCAAACTACATTTTACCTATTACTAACCCCTTCTTGAGAATATAATAAAGAAATAACATGATGACATAAATCACACTATTTCACTACTCTAATCGCATTTAATCGCATGCTCACTCACGCATCTTCGATGCCATCGTTCGCAACCAACGGCAAATACACTCCGTTATTTGCCTATTCCAATGATTTGTTTCACAAATCATTGCATTCTCTATTCAATCTATACCTCTTCCAAACTCTCCAAGAGTATTTAGACCAGCAGTCTAATTTCCTGTACTAGATATTAAAGATTTAGAAATAGTTATAACTGGGCGCACAACCCCAACTCCGTTGCCGACGATGTCGTCGCGCAAGACATTGCTGTTAACGCTCCAAACAGTAGACGACGAACCATTTGTTGGACTAGAAGTCCAATAAAAAGGATTAATGTGTAACCAACTTGGTGCTTCTGCTGATTTAGAACAACGTCCTGATTGTATACAATCATCGCTATAACCTAGACTTTTTAAATCTTCTAGAGTAATTAATCTTGCATCACTTGCGGCTGGGGCTTTAGCAGTTTTCCATGCATCTACTACATATTTTACTTCTGATTGTGCATAATCTGTTGTACATCCATCATATACCCAAGAGCCATTTACATATCCACAAGTTTCGCTTGTATAATATGCCATACCCCCATAGCCATTTGAATCGTGTGCAGTTTCTACTGATGAAATTGTATATCTATTAACATGTCCTGCTCCAAATTGATTTACTTCAGCAACATTTAATGGTTCTGCTTTTAAAAGTGTTACTGTAGATTCTTTTGCTCCTGAATCTTTTATTACATAATAATTGTTATTATTATATGTTACTTGATTACCTATAGTATATACAGTATAAGTAGGTGATTTATCACTTCCATATTTATAATCTCCTGTACTTCTACCTGCTACTGTACATCCTGCAAGATATACACTAGAGTCACTATTAATTTGTGTTGTTTCACATACTACTTGACTACCTGAGTATTCAATTGTTAGTTGTGATACTTCTGTTGGAAATTTTCCTGTATCTAGTAAATATCCTGCAATTGCTAGTTCAATAGATCTACCATATACATCAACTGATCTTTTATCTGCAGATATTCTCGCTTTTCTAATTATATTCATAACAAGTGGTGTCACTATAAGTGCTAGTATTGCCATAATTACTAATACAGCAATTAGCTCTATTAAGGTAAATGCTTTTTTCTTCATATAATCACTTCTCCTATCTTATATATTACCTTTATACTAATTCTATCAAAAAAAAAAAAAAAAAATGCAAGATTTTCTTGCATCTAATTTCTAATTGGTGACCCGTACGGGATTTGAACCCATGAATGCATGCGTGAAAGGCATGTGTGTTGAACCACTTCACCAACGGGCCATTAATAATGGTGGGCCTGGATGGACTTGAACCATCGACCTCCCGCTTATCAGACGGACGCTCTAACCGGCTGAGCTACAAGCCCAATTAATCAATGACTATTCAAGTATACATTATTTTTTTTTAATCGTCAATACATTTTTTCAATTTTTTTCAAAAAAAGAAGGT
>CAMKQS010000062.1 GCA_946414975.1 uncultured Caryophanales bacterium
TATAGATCAGCAAAATTCAATTTTGTATAAATGTCACCATTCATTACGATAACACTATTACTTCTAGTTTTTGTCAAAGCTTTTAATATTGCGCCACCTGTACCCAAAGGTTGGTCTTCCTCTGAATACTCAATTACAATATTTTTATATTTATTTCCAAAGTAGTCTTTAATATATTCTTTTTTATATCCAATAGCAAGGATAACTTTGTTAACATTTTGCTCATTTAGATCATTTAATATATATTCTAAAAATGGTTTATTATTAATCGGTGCCATTACTTTTGGAATATCTTTTATTACACCATTCAGCCTAGTACCAAAACCCCCTGATAAAATTATAACTTCCATATAATCACCTCTTATAAACTTAGTCTTTTAATAGGAGAACTATAAGATTCATTTTCAGTTGCTACAACATCAAAATTACTTACAAAATCTTTAAGATATGTATCGTATTCACAATCTAAAAAACCTACAGATATTTTGTTTAAATCCAATGGAAGCATACTTAAATCAGATAATGAATCACCTAATATAACAAAGTTTTTGTAATTTTTTATATATTTAATATATGCGCCATTATATTTTCTATATGGATCAATCACTGATGAAAAATCTAGCATATCATTTTGAATAAAATTTGAAAAAACAATTAGATTATCAAATTGACATCCTTCTTTTTTCAATAATTCTATAATCAAATTTCCAAAACCAGAAGAATTTATGATAACTTGGTATCTCTTTTGAAGATAATTTATAGTTTCTATTGCATCATCCCTAAAAATAAATTGTTTAGACGATACTATGTCATTAATAACTTTATAATTGTTTAAAAATTCTTTTAATAAATTTAATTTTTTAATCCAAATAGAATGTAGCAATTGTTCCTTTTGTTCATCAGATATATTGTCCAATAAAGCTATTTTTTCTTCTTGTTCCATAATTCTTGCTTTTTCATCTACGTACTGTTTAGGAAAAAAACTTGAAAAAACACCAATTGAACTAACGCTTTCATTGCTAGTAATTGTTTTATCAAAATCTGTTACTATACACAAGTTCTCCTTAGAAAAATTATTTATCTTTTGATGATTGTTTATTATTATCATTATGTCACCTATCTTCTAGTTTTTTTTGAATTGGGAGATGATTCCTCCACTACTGATTTTTTTCTATCTATATATTCATCGTAATTTCCTGAAAAAACATCCACTTTTTTGTCTTCTAAATTCCAAATTTTATTTGTCATTTTTTCTAAAAAATATCTATCGTGTGATACAAACAATAAAGTTCCTGAATAATTCATTAAGTTTTCTTCCAAAACTTCTCTAGAATTTAAATCTAAGTGGTTAGTTGGTTCATCTAAAACAATTAGATTAAGATTTTGATTCATCAAAATACATAGTTTTAATCTTATTTTTTCACCACCGGATAATACTTTTATTTTTTTATAAACATCATCACTAGTAAATAACATTGATGCTAATTTATTTCGTGCATCTCCTTGGCTCATGCTATCAAATGACTGAATAAATGTTTCTAATATTGTTTTTTCTTCATCCTCAAAAGATGTATCTTGTGTCAAATAACCGATTTTTGCAGTTGGTGAAATTTCGATTATTCCATCATCCGCCTTTTCTTGATCTAATAAAATTTTTAACAATGTAGTCTTACCACAACCATTTTCACCAATAATTCCAATTCTGTCTCCCTTTTCAATAGTTAAATCTATATCAGAAAACAATTCTTTTTGTTCAAATGACTTTGAAATTCCGACAGCTTCTAAAAGTGTTGCACCTGAACGGCTACCAGAAAATTCATTCATACGCATACTTTTTTTCTCGAAAACCGGCTTGTCTATTTTTTCCATTTTATTTAATCTGTTTTCAATTTTATTTGCAACGCCTCTCAAAATTTGTGAATTCATTGATTTTAAACGTCTTACTTGCATTTCCATTCTGTGTGTTATGTATTGATTATTTTCATAAGCTTTATATCTTTCTAAAAATCTTTGTTCCTTATCTTGTATATACTTAGAATAATTTTCCTCATATTCTTCTATTCCGTCTGTATCTAATTCAACCACTCTGCCTATAACATGATCTAAGAAGTATCTATCATGTGATACAACTAACACACTTCCCTTATATTGTTTTATATAATCTTCTAACCACTCTAGTGTTTTAATATCCAAATTATTAGTAGGCTCGTCTAACAATAATATTTCTGGTTCTTCTAACAACATTTTTGCAACGAGAACTCTTGTTTTTTCACCACCACTACATTTGTCAAAAATAGAATTTGATAAATCTTCGCTTATATTCAAACCATTTTTTATTTTTTCTACCTTACTACTAATTGAATAACCATTGTTTTTATCAAATGCTTCTTGTAATCTTCCATACTTCTCTAATAATTTATTCATGTCTTTTTCATCTAATGAAGTAGCTAAAAGTGCTTCTATTGTTCTCATATCGTTTTCAATAGACATAATTTTTTCAAATGGCAAATATAAAACATTTTGAACAGTCATATTTGGATATTCAGGAATTTGTTCTAAGTAACCCATTGAACATTTTTTAAAAAATTGGATATTTCCAGAATCTGGCATTTCTATTCCTTTTAATATTTTTAACAAAGTAGATTTGCCTGTACCATTTCTACCTAAAAGACCAACAACTTCTCCTTCTTTTAAATCGAAACTTACATTATCAAATATTACATCAGCACCATAAGATTTTTTTAAATTATTAACTTTAAAAATCACCATGTAAATCACTCCTTTTCGTTGATATGTTACCACAAATATACCGCAAGTTTGTATTTTTTTTATTTTTCTTCTAAAATATAGCAACCATATACATTTATTTTTGATTTTTCTTTTATATTAACAGTTTCTTTAATACATTTTATCAAATCATATATATAGACTTTTTTGTTTGATAATAGAGGCTTTAAATCAATAATACATTCTTCATTACATTCAATATAAAAAATTTTTTTAGATTTTGAGTTTATTCTATACACAGTCAAACTCTTTTCTTTTTTTAACTTCCTTGATAAATATTTTCTTATGCTTTTAAGTTCTTTAAATATAAATAATGGATGTTTTAGTAAATTTATTATTCTTTCAATTATTTTGTTTTTTTCAATGGTGTCTTTATTTGTACTATTATTGTTATATTCTATACTTAATCCTTCTGTTGATATTTCTTCAAAATTATCAAACTGAAAATTATGATTGTTAGT
Source organism: uncultured Caryophanales bacterium (assembly GCA_946414975.1). The sequence continues at coordinate 3,249 of CAMKQS010000062.1, forward strand.
ATTATAAAAATCAATAATTTTTTCATATTCAGAATTAATAATTATATCATCCCACCACCAGCTCATTGCTGAATAAGTTAGTTTTAAAAAGTATGATCCCCATAATCCGGAAGTAAAATATAGTTTGCTTCCATAATCCTTCATGTATGAATAGTCAGAGTTTTTTGCATATTCACCAAAATATAAAATTTCTTTATAATTATCTATTACATATTGTAGATTTTTGAATGCGCTTTCACTTGGAAAACTATAAAAGTGAAGATCTACATAACAATTTAATTTTTCTCTATACAAATCATATTTTTGATGGTTTGAAACACTGCAAGTAAAAATGTATTTTTTATAATTTTTTGACAATATGTCAATTAATTTATTACACCAATTTATTAAAATTACATCATTATAATTAACTTGATCTATTTCGTTCATTATCTCAATGAACTTTATATTATTATATTCAGCAATACTGTCTAATACATAACTTATATCTTCAATTAGAACATCATTAATTTTTTTGAAAAATTTTGATACTTTTTTATCAATAATTTGATATTTATTAAATTTCCACGAAAAATTTTCATTATTAATATCTAAATAATTAATTGTATTAAAATCAGTAAAATTAAGTAAAGATATTATTATACTAATATTTTTGGTAGAGGCATATTGGACAATTTGTTTAAATATTATTACATCCTTTTTATCATAAATGCAGTTTAATCCCCATTTACTAAAGATGATTCTTATAATTTTTATCTTATGTTTATCGCACCAATCTATATAACTTATATATGTTTTTAAAGTATTAGAGTTTGATGGATTCCAACAAAAATTCATACCTATGATTGTATTCTTCATATTCTTCACCTTTTTAATGATATTATCTTATTTCTTACCAATTGTTTATCTTCTTCTAACATATCAACTGCTGTTTTCAAAAGTTCATCTAAATAAAATTTTTCTTTGCAACAGGTACTTTCATTATATATATACTTTTGTCCAATACATCCAGATAAACACATTGGATACAATTTGCATTTCTGACATTTTTTAAAATACAATGTGTTACACCAAATATTATAATTTTTACTAGAAAAATTAATATCACTATAAATATCTCCGATTTTATTTGAATCATCATCTGGACACATCTGACATTTAGTAATTATACCAGCAGGTCCAATTACAAGCGAATCATCATTAGAAGCATAACAATTATTATTTTTATATGTTAAAGGAAGTCCACTAATACCTTGAATATGATTAAATTTTTTTAATAATTTAAAAAACTCGATTGAATAATTTCCTATTTGTCTCATTTCGATAAGTTCTTCTTTTGTTAAGTTTTGATTTTTAGGAGTCTTAAATACGACACCTAAATATAATAGAAGATTCTTATTACCGTGATGCCTTTTTAGTATTTCTTGAATTAACAACATTGCATCATTAAAATTTTCTTTTGTTATATTAAACCTTATCTGTACAACTATATTTTTATTTAGCAAACAATCTATCATATCCAAATTATGCTGAAAGGCATCAAAATTTTTTATTTTATAATCCTTACTTTTATTATGTTGTTCTTTATTGCCATCAAAAGCAAATTCAATTTTATTTAAATGCCAATTATGTATTGCATACTCAATATCAGTTTTATCAAGTAGCGACAAATTAGTTGCTAAGCTTGCTTGGTAACTTATACCATTTTTATTGCTAAAATCAATCAAATTTTTAGATATTTTATCAATAATATCTCTACGGACTAATGGTTCTCCTCCAAACCAATACATTCTTATTTTCTTTTTACCTAAACTTTCTTTCATAATGAACTTTATTGTCTGCTCAACAACTTCATCACTCATATCATATCTTGGTGAATCATTTTCATAGCAAAAAGAACAATTAGCATTACATTTAGTAGTTGGTAAAATAGTAAAACGTTTATAGTCTTTTTCTTTTGATAAATATTCACTTCTTTTATTGACAACTTCTTCAAATTCATTTAAGTCGTCACTAACAAGAAAACCATTTGATACCAAATCAAAATAATAACTTTCAAGCAAATCGTCATAGTTATCAAATGCAATTAGTTTTGAATTCTTAGTATTGTATATAAAATTTAAACCATTATGTTGAAATTTTATATTATAAAATGATTCTATCATGTTTTATGCTCCTATATTATAAGTGATAAACCACCATCGATAACTATACTTTCACCTGTAATATATCTTGCGTGATCAGATACTAGAAATAGTATCAAATCAGCAACTTCATCTGGCGTTCCATGTCTTTTCATAGGAATATTAGTTGCAGCTTCATTTATCAATTCATCATTATTCAAGTCTTTTCTTAGCAATGGTGTATCAATAGATCCCGGTTCAACGCAATTAACTCTAATGTTATAAGATGCTAATTGATAAGCTAATTCTTTTGAAATCATTTTAATAGCTGATTTAGATGAAGAATAGTGAACTATATCTCTAATTATTTCAGTATGAATTGAAGTAACATTAACAATTGATTGATTATTTAGTGGGGTTAATTTCATTAATTTAATTATTTCTCTTTCTATAAAGAATATCGATTTAACAATGGTATTATACATTTTATCCCATTGCTCATAATCAATATTATCAATAGTAACATTTTCTTGATACCCTACTGTATTAATTATAAATCTAACCGGTAATTTTTGGCTATTAACTTTTAATTCAATAAATTTTTTTGCATTTTCAAAATCACTTAAATCCAATTGATAAAACTCATCTTTTTCATCTAATAAATCAACTGGTGATTTATCCAATATTATCAATTTTAATTCAGGATAATTTTTCTTTATTTTTTGGTATGTTGCTTTTCCTATACCTGAGGCAGCACCAAATAAAAATCCTATTTCTTGCATATTGTCATCTCCTAACTATTATCTTATATAATCATCTGGCGATATATTTTTTGTTGTTTGTTCCCATTTAAATGATATTGGATTTGAATCTCCTGAACAATATTTACACAACTCAACAGGTTTATTTATATATTTAAGAACTAACTTTCTACTTTTAAAAGATGTTATTTCTTTTTTAGTTTCTGGATAATCATATTGAAAATGGTTATTAAAAATATTAATAAAGACTGATGGTGCACATCTACTTATTACGCCATTATGTATAATAATACATTTCTCACATTCCTTCGCAATATTTTCAAAATCTGATGTTTTCTTATTATTTAAAATCTTATTAAATTTATCGCCTATTCTAAATATTTCATATCTTACACCATTTTTTATAAGTCTTGATTCAACTTCGTTTATTCTCTTCGTCATCGGTGGATATAACGAAATTGAAATAAAAATATTTAATCTTGCTAGTTCTTTTAAAAATTCTTCTGATTTCGATAATAGTAATATTCCATTTGTTATTATTTTCATATTTGAATATGGAAATATTTGCTTTGTATATTCAATATAATCTAAAATATCATCACATAACAAAGGTTCTCCTCCTAAAAATCTAAACTCAAATATTTTAAAACCTAATTTATTAATATTATTAATATCTTTTTTATATTGTTCTAAATCGTAAAACTTTGCTTTAGTTTGCAAGTTTGAAAAATGATAACATCTATTACATTTTAAATTGCAATGTATTGCAATTGGTATTTGAATCTTATCAATCCAGTAATAATCTAGGTAACTTGATACAATATTATCAATATTATCAATATTATCATCTTTACTATTATATATATGGTTAAGTCTATTTACATCATATATATATACTTTTTTCTTATCAAAATTTAGTGAAGCAATTATCAATTCTCTCTTTTTTTCACTTAGTGAAGAAGGTAGTACCAAAATCGAATTATTTAATTCATTATTTGTAATATTTAATTCTTCATAGGTGATGAAGTGTATTTTATTATATTTATTATATATTTTTGTAAAAGTAAAATTTAAAAAGTCACTAAATTCATCTTTCTTATTATCTACAATTATAATTACATTTTGCATGATTGCCTCCATTATTATGTTTCATCGTTTATATAAAATTTTTTTCACAATATGTTTTAAATGCTTTACCAGTGTTCTAAATAATAATTTTATTTTCACAAAAACATTTGGGTTTATATAGATATTGTAATTTTTTGAATTTTCTATACTAAAATGTTTTTTTAACAAACTATTTCCTCTTGAGAAATCAAACAAATTGTATTGTTCTATTTTTAAATAATTTAACAAATGGTATATTACCAATTTACCTGGTTGTAAACGACTATATTCCTTATCAAATGCCATATGATATGCCATAAAATTACCAGGTGTAGCTATCAATCCAAACATATGAGCTATCGGAGTATTATTGTAGTATAAAATACAAAGCATACTATAATCAGTTTTAGAAATGTTTCTAAATAATTCTTTTGCTTTTTCATCAACAAATAAAGCTTTACTCCTTTTTATTTTATTGCTTCTACTTTCTATATCGAAAATCACGTCAATGTAATCTCGTACACCATTTCCAGATATAATTTTAAATGATAGATTGTTATTCTTTTTTAATATACTTTCTATATATCTTTTTTCTTTCCTTTTAATAACCAAATCTAAATCTTGATTTAAGGAAACAAATGGATTATCTGAAGCAAATTCTGTAATACACTCTTGTTCTTTTATACCATATGTGTCAAAATTACATTCTAATAAAGTAATTGTTTTTTTATTTTCTATACAATATTTCTTTAAAGTTCTAATAATTTCTTTTATATCACCTTTATATAAAAAGGAAACTTTGTCTAAATATCTTCCACCTACAACTACCAGATTTTTAAATGGTGTTTTTATTAAAGGTAAAATAAATTGCACAGAATTATTATCATATCCTTTTAGGATGGTATATTGTTGTATTTGATACACTGAAATATAACTTTGAAACCATGATACGGAATTAAAAAAATTTCGATTGATGTTATTTTGCCATAGTTTTATCCACTCTTGTTTTGTTTTAGAATCAAGCTTATCTATTTCTTTTATAATTAACATAGCTTTTATACCTCGCAATATCATAAATGTCTGTTAAATCATTACTTTTTTTCTTAATCAATATAAATAATCTATACTTAATAAGTTTCAATATAAGTCTTATTTTGTGATATTTTTTATCCAATAGGTAATCAC
>CAMKQS010000063.1 GCA_946414975.1 uncultured Caryophanales bacterium
CCAGAGGTACCAGGTTTAACAGATTGGAACTTAGCACCAAAAGAAGAGCCAGTAGCTCCAGTGGCACCTGCCGCACCAACAGCTCCAACAGCCCCAGAGGTACCAGGTTTAACAGATTGGAACTTAGCATCAAAAGTAGAACCAGTAGCTCCAGTAGCACCTGCCACTCCAACGGTGCCACAAACACCACAGGTACCTGAACAACAACCAATAAATATAAGTGCTAATAATGCTAAAAATTCAACAGATTTACCTTGGTTGAGTGATCCACTTTTTTCTCAAAATGATGGAAATAACTCACCATTAAATACTTCTCCAATTATTGATACTACATTAAATAATAATCAAAATAGTAATGAAATGGATAGTTCTTTAAATAATATGAATAATGTCAATGCACAGAGATTTGAAACAGTTAAAGAACCAATAATTACAACTGATTATAATGATCAATATGATCCTATAATGCCAAATGTAAATCCAGAACCACAAATAGATTTTAGAACAATTATTAATTTAATTAGGGAATGTTCAAATAAAATTGAAAAATATGGATATAAGATTGAAACAGAAGAATATAATTTAGATTCGCTATATCAAGTAGTATTTAAAATTGAAAAAAAATAGATTTTATGAAAATGAAATCTTTTTTTGTTTTCTATAGTTAACTAATAAAAAAAATGATATAATCAATCAAAGGAGCTTCCTATATGAATAAAAAAGATATATATGAAACATTACAAAAGTATAATTTTGATAAAAATAAATATATTGTTATATCTGGAGCAGCAATGGTAATACAAGGAGTAAAAGATTCGACGACTGATATAGATATTGCAGTTTCTAAAGATTATTACAATTATTTATTAAAAAAATATAATTGTACATTTGATTGTATTAATAAATTTAAAAATAGAGTATATTTTATTGATAATATTATAAATTTTTCATTAAGCTATTATGATTCAGAATATAAAATAATAGATGATATAAAAATTCAATCTTTAAAAATTATAAAAAAATTAAAAGAAAGCTTAAAAAGAGATAAAGATAAAAAAGATATTAATTTAATAGAAAAAAAGTTAAATGATAGAATAAATTAAGGAGGGTAAATATGTTTGAAATTGTATCAAAATATAAACCTAGTGGAGATCAACCACAAGCAATAAAAAAATTGGTTGAAGGAATAAAAAATGGAGATAAAAGACAAGTTCTTTTAGGAGCAACAGGAACTGGAAAAACTTTTACAATTGCAAATGTTATAAAAGAAATTAATAAACCAACCTTAGTACTTGCGCATAATAAAACATTAGCAGGTCAATTGTATGGTGAATTTAAAGAATTATTTCCCAATAATCATGTTGAATATTTTGTGTCATATTATGATTATTATCAACCAGAAGCATATGTTGCAAAGACAGATACATATATCGAAAAAGATGCATCAATAAACGATGAAATAGATGAATTAAGGCACTCTGCAACATCAAGTTTACTTAATTATAAAGATGTGATAGTTGTTGCATCAGTATCTTGTATATATGGTATTGGAGAAATTGAAGAGTATAAAAATAAAACACTTACACTAACAGTAGGTGAAGAAGTAGATAGAGATATAGTAATACGTAAATTAATTGATATGCTATATGAAAGAAATAATATAGATTTTAAGCGTGGAACATTTAGAGTTAATGGTGATATTTTAGAAATAATTCCAATAAATCAGCATAATAGTGGAATTAGAATAGAATTTTTTGATGATGAAATAGATAGAATATCAGAATTTGATATATTAACAGGAAGCTTAAAAAACAATAAAAAAACAATAACGGTATTCCCAGCTAGTCACTTTGTAACAAGTGAGGAAAAATTAAAACAAGCAATAGAATTAATAAAAGAAGAATTAAATGAGCAATTAAAGAAATTTAAAAAAGAAAATAAGTTACTTGAATATCAAAGATTAGAAGAAAGAACAAATTATGATATAGAAATGCTTAGTGAAACAGGTTTCTGTCGAGGTGTTGAAAACTACTCTGCTCCACTTTCATTAAGAAAAAAAGGTGAAACACCTACTACACTAATAGATTTCTTTAATGATGATTTTTTATTTATAATAGATGAGTCACACGTAACAATTCCACAAGTAAGAGGTATGTATAATGGAGATAGAGCTCGTAAGACAGTTCTTGTTGATTATGGCTTTCGTCTTCCTAGTGCTTTAGATAATAGACCATTAAAATTTGATGAATTTGAAAAGAAAATAGATAATGTTATATTTGTATCAGCAACTCCAGGAGATTATGAATTAGAAACTTCTAGTAAGGTTGTAGAACAAATAATAAGACCAACTGGTCTTTTAGATCCTATGATAGAAGTAAGACCTCAAAAGAATCAGATAGATAATTTAGTAGAAGAAATAAATATAAGGATTAAGAAAAATGAAAGAACATTAGTAACTACTTTAACAATACGTATGGCAGAAGAATTAACGCAATATTTAAAAAATATAGGAATAAAAGTAGCATATTTACACTCAGAAATAAAAACGTTAGAAAGAATGCGAATAATTCAAGAAGTTAGAAAAGGAAAATATGATTGTCTTGTTGGAATTAATTTATTAAGAGAAGGTTTAGATATTCCAGAAGTAAGTTTAATTGCAATATTAGATGCTGATAAACAAGGATTTTTGCGTAGTAGTAGAAGCTTGATACAAACGATTGGAAGAGCAGCTAGAAATGCAGAAGGAAAAGTAATTATGTATGCTGATCAAATAAGTGAAGCTATGGATATTGCAATCAAAGAAACAAATAGAAGACGACTAATTCAAGATAATTATAATAAAGAACATGGTATTATTCCAAAAACAATAAATAAAGAAATAAGAGAATTAATTAGTAATAATGATAATACAGAATTAACTAATAGAAAAAGTAAAAGAGAAAATCCTAAAAAAACAATTGAAATGCTGGAAAGAGAAATGAAAGAAGCAGCAAAAATGCTTGATTTTGAAAGAGCAATGGAAATAAGAGATGCTATATTTGAAATAAAAGTAAATATGTAAATCATAATTTAATAGATATTTACATTGTCAATAAAAATTGCTAAAATGTAGTTATTAGGAGTGATTTAATGAAAAATAATATTATTTTAAATATTTTGGATATATTATGTCATTTACTAGGTTATACATTTGTTCTTTATATTACGTCATTAATATTTAAACATACAATAATTGTAGATGGAAGTAATTACTATATGTGGGGATTTATAGCAGTATTAATAATTTGGATTTTTAATAAGACTATAAAACCTATATTATTTTGGATTACAATACCTTTAACTGCATTAACGTTAGGTTTATTTTACCCAATAATAAATATTATTATATTAAAACTAACAGACATAATACTTCAATCACATTTTGAAATAAAAGGAATTTTTTCATTATTTTTTGCATCAATATTTATTTCAATATTAAACTCAATTATGGATCATTTATTTGTTGATAAATTATTAAAGGAAGTAAGACGATGAGTACCATTATAACTATAGGTAATTTTGAGTTAAAATGGTATTCATTTTTACTATTAATAGCTTTTACATTAGGTTCATTTTTAATATATATAAATAGTAAAAAATATAATTTAGATAAAAATAAAATAATTGATTTAATATTTTACTTAATTCTGTTTTCAGTTATTGGTGCAAGAATATATTATGTAATTTTTAATATCGGATATTATATCAAATATCCAATAGAAATAATAAAGGTATGGGAAGGTGGACTTGCTATACATGGAGGAATAATAGCAGGTATTTTATATTTATTATACTTTTGTAATAAAAATAAGATAAATATTTTATCACTTACTGATTTAATTGTTCCATCACTTGCTATAGGACAAGCAATCGGTAGATGGGGAAACTTCTTTAATCAAGAAGCATATGGACCTATTGTTAAATATGAAGTATTAAAAGGATTACATATTCCTAATTTTATAATAAATGGAATGTATATTGATAATCATTATCACTACCCTACTTTTTTGTTTGAATCAATTTGGTGTTTTCTTATTTTTATAACTATTATAATATTAATGAAAATAAATAAAAAGAGTCTTGGGCTTTATACATCAATATATTTAATAATGTATGGAGTTGAAAGATTTATAGTAGAATCACTAAGACAGGATAGCTTAATGTTTTTCAATTTGAAAATTGCACAGATTGTTTCAATTATAATGATTATTATTGGAATATTTATTCAAATAAAAGGAAGAAGGAAAAAAATTGATAAATAAAAAATGGGATATTATATTAGAGGAAGAATTAAAAAAAGATTATTTTAAAGAATTAGGGATATTTGTAAAAAATGAATATAAGAAAAAAACAATATTTCCACCATATGAAAATATATTTGATGCATTGAAATTTACAGACTACGATGATGTAAAAGTTGTAATATTAGGGCAAGATCCATATCACGGCTTGGGTGAAGCACACGGACTTAGTTTTTCTGTTAAAGAAGGAATAAAAATGCCCCCTTCTCTGTTAAATATTTTTAAAGAATTAAAAAGTGATTTAGGAATAGAAAGAAATAAGACAAATCTTACTGATTGGGCAAAACAAGGAGTATTATTATTAAATTCAATTATGACTGTAGAAAAAGATAAACCTTTATCACATAAAAATAAGGGATGGGAAAAATTTACAGACAATATAATAGGTTGTTTAAATAAAAGAGAAAAACCAGTGATTTTTTTACTATGGGGAAATTTTGCTAGAAGTAAAAAAGCATTAATCACTAATTCAAGACATAAAATAATAGAAAGTGCACATCCATCTCCACTATCTGCATCTCGAGGATTTTTTGGTAGTAAACCATTTAGTAAATGTAACAATTGCTTAAAAGAATTAGGAGAAGATGAAATAAGTTGGTAAATCAAACAAATAATAAAAATAATAAAATTTTGTTTACAAAATAAAATTAATTTGCTATAATCTTTAACGAGTATTAATTTACTCCTTGCTCTGATGAGCCAAAGACCATAAGGAGGTGGAAAAAATGAGAAATTACGAAATTATGTTTATCGTAAAGCCTACACTACAAGAAGATGAAATCAAAAATGTAGCTGCAAGTTTTCAAAAAACACTAGAAACAAACGGCGCAAAGGTTACAAATGTAGATGCGTGGGGACAAAGAACATTAGCTTATGAAATAAAAAAAGGAAACGATACATATAAAAGTGGATATTATTATGTTATTGATATTGAAGCTAAGGATGACAAAGCGGTTAAAGAATTTGATCGTTTAGCGCTTATTAGTTCTGATATTATAAGACATCTAGTAATTAGAAAAGAAAAATAAGAGAGGTATTTATGAACAAAGTAATTTTACTTGGAAGATTAACTGCTAAACCAGAGTTAAGATATACTCCTTCAAATACTGCATATACAAGATTCTCAGTAGCTGTAAATAGACCATTTGCTAGACAAGATGGTACTAGAGAAACAGATTTTATAAACGTAGTTGCTTGGAATAAAAATGCTGAAACTATATCAAGATATTTTGATAAAGGACGTCAAATTTGTATTGAAGGAAGTATAAGAACTAGTAATTATACTGATAAAGAAGGAAATAAAAGATATACAACAGATGTTCAATTAGACAGTTTTGAATTTGTTGAAAGTAAAAAATCTGCGACAGAATCATCAAATATGCAACAAGAAACACCATATGATTTTGAACAAAATGATAGTTCTAATTCAAATAGTGGTAATGTTGATAATGATCCATTTGCTGATTTTGGAGATAGTGTATCTATAGATGAAAACTTCTTAGATTAAGGAGGATAGATTATGGCTGAATTTTATAGAAAAAAGAAAAAAGTATGTCAAATGTGTGCTGGAAAAGACGTAGACTATAAAGATATTGATACAATTAAAAAATATATAAGTGCTGATAGAGGTAAAATATTACCTAGAAGAGTAACAGGTGCTTGTGCAAAACATCAAAGACATATAGCTACACAAATTAAATATGCACGTCATATGGCTTTAATACCTTTTGTTAAATAATAATTAAAAAAGTTGACTACTAAAGTAGTTGATTTTTTTTGCAAAAAAATAGGATAAATGATAAAATGAAAATGAAGGAGACTGTTATGAAAAAGATAAAATATATTCTTATACTTATAATAATACTATTAATAACAGGATGTAATAGATATAGCTTGGATAAAATAGTAAATAGTGTAGATAATTTTTATGATGGACAATACAATATTAAATATATTAACAGTTATAATAAAGGTGATATAACTTATGTAACATTGAGTGCAGATGATACAATTTTTTATGTAAAGAGTCATTATAATCCAGATGGTGCTGGAGGATTGGGTGATACAAGTATTGAAACATCTTTATTATCATCATTTTATATAAAAAATAGAAATAAAATTGAATCAATTGCACAAAAATATAATTTAAATATAGTATTTAATGAGTATAATAATGAAGAAATATTCTATTTTGATAATCACACAATTGAAATAGATGCAAAAATAGGTGATATTTATAATATAAAAAAGTTTTGTGAAGAAGTAATTGAAATTGAGGATATTAATAAAATATACAACTTAGTTTATGGTGATGGATCATATAGTTATTATGAATTAGAAATGATAGGATTAAGTAATTCATTAATCAGAATATATAATAATGGCAGTATTATAAAATCATTTACAATTTTTGAAGAAAAATTTAAAGATGAAACTTCAAAAATAAATATATATTAAAAAAAGAAAAGCATAACGCTTTTTTTATTTTGATAAAAACGAAATAATACTTTCTGGCTCTTTCTTATTATATACAATATTATATATCAATTGTATTATTGGAATATCAATTTTATTGTCATTAATAATATTATGAATACTTCTTAAAGCAGTTAATCCTTCAATTGTATTATGATTCATGTATTCTAAAATTTTTTTCTCCCCTACTTTTTCACCTATTAATTTACCAAAAGTATAGTTTCTACTTTTGTCACTTGTACATGTTAGAATAATATCTCCAAATCCTGCAAAAGATAGAATAGTTCTTCCAGTACCACCTAGTTTATTTACTAATTCTTCAACATCGTTTAATGCTTGTGTTATTAACATTGCTTGAGTTGATATTGGAAATTTAAGCCCATCTATAATACCGCTAGCAATAGCTAAAACATTTTTTACTGATCCACATATACAAGTACCAATAACATCATTTGTTCTAAATATTTTAATTTTATCATTTTTTAATACATTATAAACAGTTATACTGGTATTTGGATTATAACTGGCAAGTGATAATCCGATTGGAACATCATTAACAATATCAATTGCAAAAGTAGGTCCAGAAATAACGCAAATTTTGTTTGTATTAAATAACTGTTTTACTATATCTGGTAAAAACATACTACTACTCTCTTCTATTCCTTTTGAAGCAATACATATATGTTGATTCTTAATATATGGAATTGCAAGATTACAAGTACTTGAAACGAATTCAGCAGGGACAACAATAAAAATAATATCTTTATTTTCACAGACTTCTCTAATGTCAGTTGTAATTTTTATGTCATTAGGAATTTTATAATTATTAAGATTTTTTCTTATCCTATTATCAACTAATTCATTTTTTTCCTCTTCAAATTTAGTCCACATTGTAATTTCATTTTTATTTTTATATAAAATAGATGCAATTGCTATTCCAAAAACACCTGTACCAATAATTCCTATTTTCATATTTCATCTCTTTTCCAATAAATATAATACCATATAATTATATATAATTCCATTTAATAATTATACAAATTGTATGGGGGGACATAAATTTTTTTGATAACTATCAAATAAATGTAAAAAATTAAAAAAATTTTAAAAAAAGTATTGATTTTTAAGTGGATTTCTAATATAATTTTGTATGTGTGGCGTGCGTAGATGTGTGAGGTTGCTGATACACCAGGTTAAGTTGTAAATATTTAGAATGGTAAATCAGGTTTTTACACGGAGCAAGTCTATACTTGATATAGGCGAAGGGAGGATTATATGTCAAAGACTACAGTTCGTATCAAATTAAAAGCGTTTGAACATAAAAGTTTAGATAAGGCTTGTGCAAAAATAGTAGAAACTGTAAAACGTAATGGTGGAAAAATAAGTGGACCTATTCCACTACCAACAGAAGTTGAAAAAGTAACTATTTTAAGAGCTGTTCATAAATATAAAGATTCACGTGAACAATTTGAAAAAAGAACACACAAAAGATTAATTGATATTATTAATCCTACTAAGGAAACAATTGAGGCGTTAGCTCATTTAGAAATTCCTAGTGGTGTTGATATCAGAATAATTAAATAAGGAG
>CAMKQS010000064.1 GCA_946414975.1 uncultured Caryophanales bacterium
CATATGATTAAATATATATCACATTTAGGGGGTCACCATGTATTATAAAAAATAACTATATTTATATTTATTATTGACTGTGCTATATTTGTTTGATATACTAAGTTTGGGTGATTAAAGGTGACTGTTAAGCAAGTTATTAGTGATATTAGAACATATAGTATTATGTCTAAAAATGAAAATTATAAAGCTAGATTATTTGAGGCTTATGAATACTTGAAGAGAGAAAATGTAAATAGTTTAGAGGATTTTAAAAAAAGAGAAGATTTATTAGTTGGAGCATTTACTTATGATGAGATTACAATTTTTGATAGAATTAAAAATCCAGATTATTTAAAAGAAATTAGTAGTGCAATATTTAATATTAATAATCATAGAGAGGAATATATAAATAATCCTAATATTGGAGATGAACTTGCAAGTTTTGGTAAACTTGGATATACTCCTAAAAGAGATAAATTAATTAAGGATGGGTATATTGTAGAAGGACTTACTAGTGAAGAAGCTGCAAGGCATTTTAAATAATATACTATAAAAAAGAAGCAATGCTTCTTTTTCGAATTACCTTATTGTTTTTTAAATAAGTCTGCTATATCTATATTTAACGCCTTACTTATATTAGTAATTGTTATAAAAGAGACGTTTTTAAAGTTTTTTTGTGATTCAATTTGTTTTATATATGAAGTTGAACATTTTGCTTTTTCTGCAAGTTGTTCTTGAGTTAAGTTTAATCTTTTCCTATGTATTTTTATATTTTGGGATAAGTTGTTGTATTCTTCATATAGACTAACTTGATTCATAAAACTCACTCCTAATTAATTTTCTCATATTTTATTTAATTTAACAGTACACTGACAGTGTACAAAAAACATAAATGGAGGTTAAAATGTATAAAAAATTAAAAGAATTAAGAAAATCGTTTGGTTATTCATGTAATTATATGGGTCAAAAAATAGGTGTTACAGGAACATATTATTATTTTATTGAATCTGGAAAAAGAGGATTATCTTATAATAATGCATGTAAAATAGCACAAATTTTTAATTTGAAACCTGATGATATATTTTTTAAAGACCATAATAATAATTCAGTAAAATAATCTTTTTTTTTTTTACTTATTATGTTAAACTAATTATTAAAGGAGGGTTTATGACATTACCAGCTGATACATTTATTGTTACAAATAAAACAGTATTAAATTCGAGCGATTTAGGCCTACTTTTAAATCTTTATCAGCCTTTAATTGGTAATGAGTCAGTAAGCCTTTATTATACATTGTGGTCTTACTTAGATAAGATGGAACTTATAAGCAATGAGTGGACACATCATCATTTGCTTACTAATATGCAAATTACTATTAATGAAATAGAGGATGCAAGAATTAAATTAGAAGCTGTAGGACTTTTAAAAACATTTTTAAAAGAGGGAAATATAAATAGCTATGTATATGAATTATATTCTCCTATGAGTGCATCTGAATTTATAAATAATCCTGTACTTGCTACCGCGCTTTATAATGCAATTGGAAAGTTAGAATATGAAAAAATTATAAATTTTTATAAGATACCTAGTCTTAATTTAAGGGAATATGATGATATTACTAAAAATTTTAGTGATGTATTTGGGTTTTCAAATAACAGTATTAATGATAATTTAATATATGATTTAAAAAAATCAAGACATAGACATATTGAAATATTATCTAATATTGATTTAAATACTATATTAAATTTAATACCAGATGAATTATTAAATAAGAAAACTATTAATAAATCGTTAAAAGAATATATATATAATATTTCATACATATATAACTATGATAATGATGATATGATATCTTTAATTAGAAACAGTATTAATGATATGCATAGAATAGATAAAAAATTATTAAGAGAAAATGCAGAAAAGTATTATAGTTTTGATAATTTAGGTAAACTACCGAGTTTAATATATAAAAATCAACCGGAATATTTAAGAAAAAAGATTAGTGATGATTCTAATCGTAGTAAAATGATTTATATGTTTGAAGTGACATCTCCATATGATTTTATAAATAGTAAATATAAAAGTGGTAATCCAACTGCATCTGATTTAAAAATAATTGCTCATCTTCTTTTAGATTTAAATTTAAAACCGGGTGTTGTTAATGTTCTTGTCGATTATGTTTTAAAAATAAATAATAATAAGCTTACAAGGTCGTATGTGGACACTATTGCTTCACAATGGAGTCGTAGTAATATAGAAACAGTTGAAGATGCTATGAAGTTTGCTGAATCTGAGTATAAAAGGAATAATGGAGTTAAGAAAAATAGTGCTAAAAAGAATATTAAAGTGGAAAGTAAACCAGAATGGTTCAATCAAGAAATAGAAGAAAACACTGCAACAGATTTAGAAATTAAGGCATTAGAACAACGTATAGGAAGTAGATAATATGGATAGTTTTAATAGTTTAAATAATATTAAAAGTGATAAAGAAATGCTTGATAAAGAATATAATAATTCAATGAAGGATGAATATTTTAATAAGATAGTATCAAAATTAAAATTAGATAAAGAATATTTAGAAAAGTATACATCATTAATTGAAGAATCGAGTAATGAACTTAGAAATTGTTGTAATTGTAAAAATATATTAGAGTGTAAAAATAAAATAAAAGGCTTTAGTTATTTACCTAAAATTGTAGATGGTAATTTAATATTTGAGTATAAGCCATGCAAATATAAAAAGGCTATAGTAAAAAAAGAAAAATATAAAAAAAATATAAAAAATTTTAAGACTCCAGAAGTACTTCTTGATGCTAGTATTTCTAAAATATATAAAACTGATAAGAATAGATTTAAAGTTATTAATTGGCTTTTAGATTTTTTAGATAATTATAATGGACATAATAAAGGCTTGTTTTTACATGGTAATTTTGGATGTGGAAAAACATATTTGATTGCTGCAACATTTAATGAATTATCAAAAAAAGGTTATAAAACATCAATTATTTTTTGGCCAGAATTTATTCGTGATATGTTTTTAAATGATTTTAAAGAATCAATGGATTATATAAAGAATGTTGATTTACTTCTTATTGATGATTTGGGAGCAGAGAATCTAACTGCATATAATAGAGATGAAATATTATGCCCAATATTACAGTATAGAATGGATAATCATTTAACTACATTTATTACATCCAATTTTAATATAAATGAGTTAAATAATCATTTATCAAAAAGTAAAGATGGAATTGAAGAAATCAAAGCAGGAAGAATTATATCTCGTATAAATCAACTTACAGACGATTTAGAAATGATAAGTAAAAATTTGAGAAAGTAATTATATATTTTAATGGAGGTAATTATGAAGGTATTAATTATAAATGGTAGTCCACATAGTTCTGGATGTACTAGTGTTGCACTAAAGGAGTTAGAAAATACACTAAATATAGAAGGAATAGATACAGAATATGTATATGTTGGTTCTAACAGTGTTAGAGGGTGTATTGCATGTGGATATTGTAGAAAAAATGGTGTATGTACTTTTGATGATATAGTAAATAAACTTGCTTTAAAGTTTAAAGAAGCAGATGGTATTGTAATTGGAACACCTGTATACTATGCTGGTGCTAATGGACAAGTTATTTCTATTTTGGATCGTCTTTTTTATAGTACAAGTTTTTCTAAAGTGATGAAAGTAGGAGCTGCTGTGATTTCATCAAGGAGAGCTGGAAGTACATCTGCGCTAGATGAGATTAATAAGTATTTTACAATAGCTGGTATGCCTATTGTATCAAGTACATATTGGAATGAGGTTCATGGTTCTAAAGCAAGCGATACAAAAAAAGATTTAGAAGGATTACAAACCATGAGAAATTTAGGTAAAAATATGGCTTTTTTAATTAAATCTATAAAACTTGGAAAAGACGAATATGGAATACCTAAAATGGAAAGAGATAATTTTACAAATTTTACAGATGGTCTTTAAAAATGTTTAAAAAACTGAATATTATCCATAATAGTATTGGGAGGATAATATGACAGAAAAAGAATTATTATATTTAGAAGATGCAGTAGGGCACGAAAAAAACATTGTATCAATATGTGATTTTACAATTAATAATTTGAAAGATAAAACTTTAATATCATTTATAGAAAAGGAGTCAAGTAAGCATACACAAATTTTAAATAATTTAGTTAATAAGTTAGGAGATAAAGTAAATGAATGATCAAATACTTTTAGATAATTATCTTCTTATACTTAAAAGTACAGTTGAGGTGTATGTACATGGAACTCAAGAAAGTTCTAATGAAGATATTAGAAATTTATTTAAAGAATCATTAAATGATATATTAGATAGTCAGGCAGAAACATATAATACAATGGTTAGTTATGGATGGTATCAAATAAATAATGTTGATAATTCTAAATTAGAACAGACTTTAAATAAAATTAATTCTAACAATTAACATTTGGTTATTATTAAATTTACAAAGTGTTGACAAAAAATGTTTGCACTTTTTTTATTATATTATCATTATGTAAATAGAGTATTCACTAATAACTATTTTATTTTACTTGTCTTTTTTCATGTGCTATAATTAATTTGAGATGGAGTTGTAAATGTGAAAAAAATTTTAATTATTCTTATTTTTATTGCTATATTAGAATTATTGGTGACAGGTTGTTCAAAAAAAGTTAAGATAAATGAAAATAATGATGAAATAAAAATATTATCATTGTCTGATAAGGATCAATTAATAGTTGGAATTACAGATGATTTGACAAATATATTTGACTATTCTCTAAATCAATTGGCAATTATTGATAATAATAAGAATAAGGAATATAGTATTATGAATAAATATATATATTCAAACGATAATAGTATTACTAATTATATATATGATATGTTTGGTAATGAACTTTATTGCACGAAAGCACATATACTTGCAGTAAGTAAAAATGGTTTTGCACTTATTAAAAAGAATAAAGATAGTAAGATAATTTATGAAATAGTAAATATATTTACTTCCGACGTTTTGAAAAAATATAAATTTGATAATGCAAATATTGATAACGATTTTGTAAGTTATAGTTTATATAAAGATTATTTTATTGTAGATAATAATGATGAAACTTTGTATGATGCTAAAGAAGATATTACATATGAAAATTATCCAACAAACAAAGACTATTTAGATAAGGAAAATATAATGTTAGAAAACGAAACATTTCCTTATTTAGATAATAATGGTAAAATACTTTCATTAAAACATAATTTATATTATGAAAACAATAAAATTTATGATGAAAAAAAACAGGAGTTAAAAGCCTTAGAAAATGTAAAATACATATATTATTATAATAATAAAATTTTTATTTACAGCAAAGATGATATATGCATATTGGATAATAATTTAAATTATCTTTTAAAACCAACTAATATTAGTAATACATTGTTAAAAGAAGTAACTAATTATAATGATTCACTAAATAATGTTATGAATTTTAATAATATTGGCATTTATGATATTAACATAAATTTTACCGATAAAAATATATATTTAATAAAGAAAACTGATAGCGAAAATGTATTTCAATTGTATGTTATTAATAATAAGAATTTGAAAATGAAAAATAAGTATAGAATTAATGTAGAAAATAAGGACAATATAAAGATTACAAATAGTGGTATTGTGGTAACTGATGTGAACAATAATAATACTTTATATAGTGAAAATGGTAAGATAAAATTAAAAAGGGGAAAAATAAAGATTTATAGTGATGATATAATAACAATAAATAGCAA
Organism: uncultured Caryophanales bacterium; assembly: GCA_946414975.1. The sequence continues at coordinate 5,799 of CAMKQS010000064.1, forward strand.
GGGCAATAATTATATTTATAACTTAAGAAAAGAAAGAAAATTAGTGACAAAATAATTTAATGTATCAATGGATACATTTTTTTGTATAAAAAATACTTTTTTAGTGCAATATTAATATGAAGTTGGTTTAATTTAAATAATGTATCACAAAAAGTACTAAATTAAAAAAAATGGGTTGACATTTTAAAAAAATTGTGTAAAATAGAGAAACTGTCAAGGCATGAGCCTGGAATAGGAGGAGAAAAATGATTGATTCATTAAAGAAGCATAAATTTATCTATATATTTATGTTAGTAGCGTCTATTATAGTTGGTGGTACATTTTTGATGACTAATGCAAAAGATGAAGCTGGTAAGATTAGTCTTGAAAAGAGTGCTACTAAAGTATATGAAGGAACTAGTGAAGACAATTTAGAGAAAGGAAGATTTGCTCAAGTTACATTAGATGTTAATGCAAAATCATACGACGTAGATGCTAAGACTAAATTAGATATTGTTTTAGTTATAGATAATTCGTCTAGTATGGATAATGAAGATGCTAATGAACAAAACAATCTAGCTCGTAGAAAAGCAGCAAAAGATGCGGCTAGTGATTTTGTTGATAATTTAATCAACGAAGGAAAAGATAATGTTAAGATTGGAATTGTTGTTTTTGGAACTGATATACAATCAACTCAACAATTATCAAGCAATAAAACAACAATTAATGATTTTATAAGTGGTATTAGTTCTATATATAATCAAGGAACTAATGTTCAAGCAGGAATTGCAAAAGCAAATGAATTACTTGCAACAGGAAGAACTGATGCTAAAAAAGCAGTTATTATACTTACTGATGGTGAACCAACATATTTTAATTATACATATACTTATTATAATAAGAAGGGAGAACAAGTTACAGGAACTGATCGAGCAGGTAGTGGGTCTAATAATAATTCCGTACAAGTTTGCTATGCTAAAAATAAGAGTGGCAGCTGTACCAAAAATAGATGGGTTAATCCATCAGAGGCTGCCAAAGCAGAATTAGATTCATTAAAGAGTAATTTTAGTGCTGCAGATGTTTATACAATTGCATTTGGTAGTCAGTCAGGTAACTCATTATCAGAAATAAATCCAGCATCAAGTGAAGGTGCAACACCTATTTATGTTAATTATTCTGCTTTAACTGGTGATGAGTTAAAAGCAAAATTTGATGGTATTAGTGATAGTTTAGTTGAATTAATAGGTAAAGATAGTGTTGTAACAGATGTTATACCAAAAGAGTTTAAGCTAACTGAAAGTGCTAAAACTAAGCTAACAGAACAGGGTATTGATGTTGTAGAAAATGAAGATGGTACAACAACACTTACCTGGGATATTGGAAATATAAATGCTAATACTGATTATAAGATTACATATGAAGTAAAAGCAGAAGATGATTATTATGGTAGTATTTATACAAATAAAAGTGCTAGTTTAACAACTACTGTAGATGATAATAATCCATATTATAAGGATGAAGAAAATAAAACTATTACTTTAGAATTTGAAAAACCAAATGTTGCAATTCCAATGATTACAAAAGATGATCATTATAGCGAAAAAACAAGTTATGTTGGTTATGCAGAGTCTACTATAAACGGAGAAAGCGTATTAGATAATGATTTAAATGAAAATTTAAAGACTGATGAAAATGTTAGAGTATCAGATAAAGTTATTATTGTTGAAAATGATGATACAAAGAAAATAAGTGAAGATAAATATGAAATTTCAAAAGATGGTGTAAAGCAAGGAACTTTAGTAATGAATGACAATGGAACATTTACTTTTGTTTCAGAAGAAAATGTAAGTGGAGAGGTTGAATTTTTATATTACGTTGAAACAACTTTAAACCCTAGTGTAGAAACTGGTAAAGTCGTAAGTGCAGAAGCTAAAGTTACATTAAATGTATTAAGTCGTTCAAAAGTTAATGTATCTGGTGAAAAAGTATGGGATGATGCTAATAACCAAGACGGATTAAGACCTACAAATATCAATATTACACTTAATGCCAATGGAGTAATAGTTGCTAGAAAAACATTAACAAGCACTGATTGGACATATAGTTTTGATGATCTATATAAATATCAAGCAGGTCATGAAAATGATGAAAACTATTTAATAAATTATGAAGTTAAAGAAGTATCAACAGTTGATGGTTATGTTACAACTTATGATGGAAATAATATAATAAATAAACATATTCCAGAAGTAACTGGTGTTAGTGGTCAAAAAACATGGGATGATAATAATAACCAAGATGGAATTAGACCAACAAGTATCAAAGTAAAGGTATTTAATGGATTAAATTTAGTTGCAGCAAAGGATGTAACTGAAGCAGATGGATGGTCATATAGCTTCGATAATTTACCAAAATATGAAAATGGTAGTGAAATTGAATATCAAGTAAAAGAAGATTCAGTTGATGGTTATGAAACTGTAATTACAGGAAATAACATTACAAATACACACACACCTGAATTAATTAATGATAATACAGGTAAGTTAAATGTAG
>CAMKQS010000065.1 GCA_946414975.1 uncultured Caryophanales bacterium
ATATTCCTCCACTAAAAAACTGTGTATCAATTTACACAGTTATTCTAATAAGGTCGAAATTTATTCAAATTTGTTAAATAAAATCTTTATTTTAATTAAATATATATTTTGTTCCAAAATAAGATTTTTTAATATTAACATAATATACTCTAGCACTTCCATCTAAACTATATTTATTTTTATCAGATAAATCACCATTTTCATACTTGTAATATGTATGTTCCCAACAATTTGCTTCATCCATATCTGATGTTAAAAACTTATAATCATTTTGTTTAGTAACTGAATAGTATATTGATACAATGTGATTACAATTACAATCTTTTAAAATTCCACTTTCATAGCGTATTGCAATCATATTTCCATTATTATTTTGATAAATATTATAAGTTCTACTACTACAATGTTCCAGTGCAGGTCCTGACTCAGTTACAACATCAATAAGTTTATAATCATTATCAATTATTTTTTGCTTTTTTAACTGATTAAATAAATTATCTTTCTCAGCATCACTGCTTTCACACCCTGATAAAATAAGTATAAATGATAGAAAAATAAAAAGTATTATAATTTTATTATTTTTAATTAATCTCACTATAATCACCTAATATGATATTATCATATTTTATAAATACTTACTATCTTAAAAAAATAAAAAACACGCAAGAATTATTGCATGTCTCTAATTTTTTAGTTAAATTAAATACTAGATAATTATTTATCACTATCATTTTTAAAATCAAATTTTTTTATTTTTTCCTTTACATCAGGTACTATATTCTTATACTTTTCAATTTTTTGTTTTATATAATAATTATATCCCTCTTTAAAACTAGTATAATAATGAATTGGTTTTGAACCTAATCTTCTAAACATTTCTTTTCCATATGCATGTCCAAATGTTTCAGCCTCTTTTTTTAAGCCATCCCATATTTCTTGACTAATACCAGAAGAATAGATTGTCTCATTTGAAAATGGTATATCCTTAATATGAGTAACTTTAGTATCCTCAACTGAAATAATAATAGGATCATTATCTTTTTTTACTACTGTCATATTTAAATTTCCATTAACCATTCTAACATTATAAATAGATTCAATAGGATTATTTAAATCATTAAATTCTACATCATTAAATAATAAGATAATATATTTATTTAATATAATTAATCTCTCATCTAAATCTATATTTATATTTTGTAATTTAAGAATATTAGTAAGTTCTACATCATTACTTATTTTATCCTTAGAATTTTCTTTTCTAATTTTGTATTCAAAATACTTTCTAATTTTTACATCTATTAATTCATTTGAATATATTATTGTATCACTATATATTAATTGATTTTCCATTTTATCTTACTACCTTACTAGTTTTATCAATTGATTCTTTACTATTACAATATGTATTATAATATTTTTTTGCTATATAAGTTAACATAGTATTAAATGTAATTTGTTTTAAATACTCATCCATTGCACCACCAAATCCTCGTGGTTTATCATTTAACACTATATCTTTATCATTTGATTCTAAAATTGAATTAACTAATATATTTTGATGAATTAAATTATAAGGATCAAATATTGCGATAGATCCTGTCCACCCTTGCATTGAAAAACTAAATTTTGCAGATTCATTTGGTGTATATGTTTTGTCAAGCCCTCTTGGATGCTTTACATATAATCCTAAATTACCTTTATTTGAACTTGGAGACTCAGGAAATGGAATTTCTCCCATTCTTCTAACATAATCACTTGATAAGAACTTTTTATTTATATAGTTTACACTATATATTGCCTTAGCAAGTTTAGCAAGATCGTCACTAGTTGTAAATATTCCGGCAGAACCAACCGCTCCTCCTAATATTCTAGCTTTTGGATCATGTACATAATTATAATTATTATTACCACTTGTATTAGTAGTTTTAGGATTAAACAAAGTATTTTTTAAATTTAATGGAGTTAAAATAAACATATCTATTAAATCTTCAAATTTTAAATCAATATTATATGTTTCTTTTACTCTTTTACATAATGCTTCTCCTATTATAATAGCTCCAAAATCAGTATATTTATTAATAGTTCTATCATTTGATTTTAAACTTGCAGTTTTTAATATAGTATATGCTTCTTCAATACTTTTAGCACTTGTAATATTACCTTTAGTTTCTATCTCACCACATAATCTAATTAAATCATTAAATGTAAAATCTTCTAAGCCTTTAAAGTCTTTATCAACGTCACTTATTCTTTCATTTAAATTAATAAGTCCTATTCTTTCAAATTCAAAAGCTAAAATCAAAGTATATAATTTTGTTATGGAAGCAACATCAAATAAAGTATTTTCGTTTATTTTTAAATCGTTATTACGTGAAGAATTACCTCCAATAAATTTTAATTTAATCTCTCCACTATTATCAAATGATGGAATATATATACAACTTGATATACCTGAAATATAATTTATATCATATTTACTTTTTTTTATTAAAAAGTCTTTAGTACATATTTCCATATTTTCTCTTATACTATTAATTACTTCTTCTAAACTAATATCTTTTTTTGTTAATTCTAAACTTCTATTAATTAATTCATCTCTATTTTCAAATGTACTTCCTTTTTTTTCTAAATCTTCAATAACTTGATTTATTCTATCTACTCTATTCATACTACCTCACTATTTAAATGCTTTTAATGTTTTTTCTTTTGCTTCTTCTCTTGACTCATTGGTAATTACTTTTCCATCTTTTGATGTTTCTATTAAATTATCAATTGCAAGTTCAGTAAATTTATATGCTTCATATAATCTTGGATCAATTAATTCCTCATCTGTTACATATTCATCATTATCGTTTGTTACATTATTTTTTTGATTTATATATATTTTCTTTAGAATATCTTCTTCTTTTATATTTTTTAAAGTACCAACAAAATTTATATTATGAAAAAGCAAACTATATCTAAGTAAAAATCCTACATTACAAGACCATAACCCTTGTTCTTTTAGTTTATTCATATCTATATAATCAAAGCTAATAAATTGTTGCCATGGAATATCTTTAATGTGATATTTCTTTTCACTACCAATAGCTGGACGCCATAATAAATCACTAACTTTATGTAATATCTCTAAACTATCTTCTTCTCTTAATACTAATAGCTTTAAAGCTATTAGTTTATCTTTTATATCCTTACTTCCTTTTACAACTTCATCGATATGATAGTTTTGAAAAATGTTTGTAAGTTCATCTATATTTTTAATATAATCTGGATTAGTAATTGTAGTATGTTCTTTAACTACTTCTTTAATTATTTCATCATAGTCACTATTTTCACCTAGAAAATATCTAAGTAATTTATTATTATCTTTACCTAGATAATAAGCACCATATCTACCATGATCTTTAAATCCAGTAAATTCTTGTGATTCTTTATCTTTTAATGTTCCAGATAAATAGTACTGTGGAAATCTACCAACATCGTGAAGAAGTCCATCAACACTTCCACTTAGTGCATATGATTCATTAAAGAACCCTGATTTTAATGTAGTATTACCTACTGCATCACTCATAGTAATACCATGATTTACTTTAAGTTTAATATCAGTACCTATATTCATATTCTTCTTTTGCATTTTTAAAAACCAATCATTAGCATATAACTTATATTTTTCTTTCATATCACTTATTTTATTAAAACTTATCATTTTATATTCCCCCTTAAATTAAGTTTTTTCTCTAACTCATATATATCATTACATAGTTTATAAAACTCTGGTCTACAATCATATATTTTTTTATTATCTCTAGTTGGATGAATTCGATTAGTAAGCAATATAGATGCAATATTCTTATTTCTATCTATAATAATACTAGTTCCTGTAAATCCTAAATGAAATATAGTATCCATACTACCAAGATTACCTGTTGCAGTAGCTTTACTACCTACTATCCACCCTACTGTTCTATATCTATTCTCATCTTCTAATATTAATGGCTGATAATATAAATCAATTATATCTTTAGATAAATATTTAGTTCCATTAAAATATCCATTATTTAATATCATTTCACAAAAATTTGTAATATCTTTTATTGTTGAGAATAATCCAGCATGTCCACAGGTCCCACCTAAAACATATGCCTTTTCATCATGTACAACCCCTCTTACAACGCCTCTTTTTTCAGTCACTTCAGTTGGTGCACATAATTTTTTATCTTTCGGATTAAAACAACTATCACTCATATTAAGCGGAATGAACACTTCTTGTTTAGCTACTTCATCTAATTTCTTTTGGTAAATATTTTCGATCATAAAACCTAATATAATAAAACCAATATCTGAATATACAACTTTACTATGTGGTACATAAATTAAATCTAAATCATATATCTGATTTATATATTCTTCTTCATTCAAATTAATATCTGGTTTTAAATCTGCTGGAAGTCCTGATGAGTGTGTTAAAAGATTTATTATTTTTATATTCTTATGTTTAAAACGTGGTAAATAACTGCAAACTAAATCATTTAAATTAATTATTTTTTTATCTAACATTCTACTTATAATAGTATTAGTAACTACTACTTTAGTTAATGATGCCATATCATATAATGTATTAATGCTATTTGTCTCAATACTTGGATATAACGATTTATTTCCAACACTACCAATATATTTATTATTTGGTGTTATTAAAGAATAATTAGCAGATGGAAAATCTCCATTATTTATCATTTCTAATAATTTTTTTTCTATCATATTATTTTATCTTTACCTTTATGTTTTCTTTTTTATTTAATTTATTAAATAAATTCTTAGAATTACTATATAATATTTTTTCTATATCATTTTCATTATAATATTTTGATAAGCAAGATATAAGTTCATCTTTAAGCGTAGAATAATTAAATATTGGACAATCTAAATATTCTATATCTTTATCTGCACAGAATGTCATATCATCTGTACTTACTGCAATATTATCTAATCCGCCAAATAATTTTTCTAAATACTTAATATGTTCTACATATTTTTCTATTACTAATTTATTATCTGTCTTATCTCTTAGAGAATTTTCAAATACAAAGCCTCTATTTGAAAATAATCCTACTAATCCGTTTAAGCTTTTTATTTTAAGTAATTGTTCATCAGTTAAGTTTCTATCTCTTTTACATAAATTATAAACATTTGAATGTGATGCATAAACTATAGGATTTAACTCGACACTCCCAGCACACTTAGCAACTTCAATTATATCATCAAATGTCTTTTTATTAGCGTGTGATAGGTCTACTCCAATTCCAAGTTCAAAAGCATGCCATACAAACTTAACTCCCTCTTTAGTAAGTCCTATATCTGATCTATTACCTGAACCATATTTATTCTTTTCATTCCATACTGGAAGTATTGCTCGAAGTCCTAATTCGTATAAAGTATCTAAATCATTAATATCAACATAATCACATCCTTCGATGGACATAACTATATCAATATTATTGATGTTTCTTTCTTCTAATAATTTTTTTACTACCTTAAACATTTCTATAACACTAACTGATTCATCATAATAGTTCTCGTGATATTCTGCTTTCATCTCTTCTTTCGACATAAAACATAAATTTGCAATCACACCAGTAACATTATTTTTATTATAATTTTTAATAAAATTATCAATAAATTCATAATCATTTTCTAAATAGCTTGTATATAATTTTGTTAATAGGTCAAAATGTAAATCTATCATAAAATCCCTCTTTTTTTATCGCGTATTGTACCAAAAAATTAAATTTTTATCAAATTATGCTTTATATATTTTTAATAGTAATATAGGTGTACTAATTAAGCTAATAATAAATAAAAATGTATTTAACATAATATTATTCTGAATTAAAAAATGTACTAAAAATATTACTGTTATATTTATTATAATATGAAATAATATTGATATTTTTAATAATTTATATCTGTCATATAAATATATTAATATAAATGATAAGAAGAATGTATATATAACATTTATAATATTTGGTAAGTGCATTATTGAAAATAATATACTAGTAATAATTACTGATTTTTTATGACTTAAATATATTTTTAATCTATTATAAACAATTCCCCTAAACAATAACTCTTCTAATATTGGTCCCATTATTCCTGTTGTTAGAATAAGAGTAAATAGTGGTATATCACTAATTATATAATCATCTGTAATATGTATTACACTATTTATGAAATAAACTAAGGTATTATAAAATATTGAAATAAAAATACCAGATAAAATGATTAATATAATTGTTTTTATATTAATATCAGTATTTATTTTATTTTTTTTATATGGTTTAATTAGTATTAAAAAAACTATTCCAAATACAATAAATGTTATAGCAGTAATTAGTAAAGCATGTGAGTTCATATAATTTAATAAATCTATTTTATATTGCGATGTTTCTATTATTTCTAAATCAGTAAATGATGGAAATAATATTTTATAGGTTTCTATATTATGACTGTTAAATGATGTAATAAATAAACTTTGAATAAAAAATTGACCAAGTATAAATATAATTGGCCAAAGTATTACATGAAGTATTTTTTTCATTATTTATTATCTTTCAACATCTCTCTAACAGTCGTACCTAATGTCGCAATGTTTTGTAAATCTGATGGAACAATAATTTTTGTTGCATTTCCATCTGCTACAGTCTTTAATGCATCTAAACTCTTTAGAGCAATTACTTTTTCATCTGCTTTAGCATTTTTTATTAGTTCTATACCTTGAGCTTCTGCTTGTTTTAATTTTAAAATTGCTTCAGCTTCTCCCTCTGCTTTTTTAATACGTGATTCTTTTTCAGCTTCTGCACGTAGTATTGCACTCTCTTTTTCACCTTCAGCAATTAAAATACTACTTCTTTTTTCACCTTCAGCTTTTAATATTGATTCTCTTCTTTCTCGTTCTGCACGCATTTGTTTTTCCATAGCTTCCTGAATTTCTCTTGGTGGAAAAATATTTTTTAACTCTACTCTATTTACTTTAATTCCCCAAGAATCTGTTGCTTCATCAAGTATTGAACGCATCTTTGAATTAATAATATCACGACTTGTTAATGTTTGATCTAGTTCTAATTCTCCTATTATATTACGAAGTGTTGTTGCAGTTAAGTTTTCAATTGCTGATATAGGTTGATCTACTCCATATGTATAAAGTTTTGGATCAGTTATTTGAAAATAAACAACTGTATCTATTTGCATAGTTACGTTATCTTTAGTAATAACTGGTTGTGGATCAAAATCTTTTACAATCTCTTTTAAATTTACTTGTCTAGATATTCTATCTATAAATGGTATTTTTATGTGCAAACCATTTTGCCATGTTGTATAATATGAACCTAATCTTTCTATTACGTAAGCTTTTGCTTGTGGTACTACTCTTATATTTGGAATAACAATAATAACAATAATCGCTAAAATAATAAATAATAATAACATAATTAATCAATCTCCTTTACTTTTAATTTTACTCCTTCAATTTTTAGTATTTCAACTACCTTCCCCTTTTTTATTTCTTCATTTGCAATTGCTGTCCACATCTTACCATCAACTTTAACCTCACCTGGTTTTAATTTATCTATATCTTGGGTAACAACTCCGTTCATACCTACCACTCTATCTAAATTAGTTCTAGATTCTTTTACTTTTAATTTTTTCATTAAATAAGGGCGTGTTGTGAACAGTAATACTATACCACCAATTACAAAAATTGCAAACTGAATTTCTATACTATTTATAAATATTGATAAAATCATTGATATAATTCCACTTACTACAAACCAAACTGTTGTAAGCTGTACTGTAGATACTTCAATAACAACTAATAATAGTATAATGGTAAGCCATGCTAAAGTCACATTATCACCTCTTTATAGATAGATTATACTAAATATTTAAAATAATTACTAGATTTATTATTTGCTTTTAATAAATAATTTATATATTGTATTTCTTAACTAATAACTTTTTTTAAAAATTTTTAAAAATATCTGTCAATAACTTTTGAAAATGTCTCAAAAAATTTTAAACATTAACGGGAAA
>CAMKQS010000066.1 GCA_946414975.1 uncultured Caryophanales bacterium
AAAACGAAGATATTTCATATCTCCTACTAAAGTAATCTCACTAAAATCACATAAATTTACATCCTTCATATAAACCTCTATTCTACGTGTACCTAATATAATAGTACCATAGATAATTTTAAAATACAAGAAAAAAAGTATATTACTTTATATACTGTTCACTAACATTATCATCTATGTCTTTAAGAGTTTTATCATCAACATCATCAATAATATCATCCCAAGGATCCTCATCTTCTTCAATTGCAATTTTTACTTTAGTATCACCCACTATCTCAATACCTAATTCTTTTTCTATATCAAAAACGATCTTATTAGAATCTATATTAACAGATGAACACGAAGGTTGTTTTAATGGTTTTACAATGATATCAGTATCATTACTTAAATCTAAATTTTCCCTAAGCTTTACATTGAACAAATTATTATATTCTATTTTCTTACTAGCAACCATAGTTTTAGAATCATTATCATATGAGTACCATATGTTAACATCATAGCTTCCATTTACACCAACCTTATCATTTGATTTATATCCTTTAAATTGATGATTAATTACCCAACATCCTAAAATAGTAGATGGATTATTATTAACTTCTAAATTATAATTATCTTTAAAATACTTTTTCCCTTTACCAATAATTGCTTTTGTAACTATCTCTTTATATAATGCCATTATATCACTCCTCATATTAATATATGATAAAAAACTAAATTTGTACCAAGTAATTTATAAGAAAAATCTTATTTTTTTTTTAAAATCACTTTACATTACTTTTTGTTTATTATATATTAAAGAAAAGAGGTATAGTATGAGTGAAAATAATTTATCAGACCAAGAAATAAGTATTATCGATTTAATAAAAACGAGAAAAAAAAGTATGACATTTAATCAAATTAAAAGCATATTAAAAATTAGGGAAAATGAAAAGCTTAATGAATCATTAAAAAATCTAGAATTAAATAAAGTACTGTATGTAAATGATTATAATGAATACCAACTATTCGATAAATGTCAAAATATTAATGTTGGTATTGTGAAAGTAAATAAAAAAGGGAAAATATTTGTCTCTACTAAGAAAGAAAGTATTTACATTGATGAAAATGATTTAAATGGTGCGATTAAGGGAGATATTGTCCTTGTCAAGAAAAAAGAAGTAAATAAAGATAATAGTAGTAAAGGAAAAATAAAAAGAATAATTGAAAGAGGAAAGAATCAAATAATATTCGATTATATAGATAAAAAATTTGTACCATATAATTGGCCATGTAAAATGGATATAAATGTATTAGAAACTCCTAATCTCGTAGATGGAACGCGTGTCATTATAGATATATCACTAGAAAAGACTAATAATAAATATAATGGACAAATAGTATCTATACTAGGACATAAAGACGATCCAGAAATAGATGTTAAAACAATAATCAGCAATAATGGTATTATAATTGATTTTAAAGAAGAAACAATCAATGAAGCTAATAAAATAAACAGTTATGTAACTGATAATGAAATTCAAAATAGAATTAAAAATGGTGGATTAGACCTTAGAAATGAAATAATTTTTACAATTGATGGTGACAATACAAAAGATATTGATGATGCAGTTAGTATTAAAAAGAAAGAAAATGGAAATTATATATTAGGTGTTCATATTGCAGATGTAAGTTATTATGTTAAAGAAAATTCAAATTTAGATATTGAAGCAAGAATGCGATCAACAAGCATATATCCTTACAATTATGTAATTCCAATGTTACCACATAAATTATCTAATGGTATATGTTCACTAAACCCTAATGTAGATCGACTTGCATTATCTTGTATTATGGAAATTGATTTAGAAGGAAATATAATTGATTATAAAATTGTAGATACAATAATTAATTCAAAAATGAAGATGTCATACAAAAAAATTAATGATATTTTTGATTCAAATATCATGTATGAAGAATATAAACCATATATAAATGATTTAAAAACTATGTTAGAATTATCTGAAATATTGAATAAAAGAAAAATAAAAAGAGGATATATTAATTTTGGTGATAACGATATTGAATTTGACGATCAAAAAGGAACTCCTATAAGCATCAATAAAAGAGTTCGTGGAAAAGCAGAAAAAATGATTGAAAACTTTATGCTTGCAGCAAATGAAACAACATCATCGTTTTACTATTTTTTAGGAATGCCGGGAATATATAGAAATCACCCTTGTCCTGATATTGATAGTATTAAATCAATACTAGATTTAATAGGAATCCATATTCATATTTCAAATAATTCTAATACATCTAAGTCATTACAAAATATAATTAACAAAATAAAGTGTTATGACTCTAGTGATATATATAGAGAATTATTACTTCAATCAATGAAACGTGCCTATTACTCACCACAAAACATTGGACACTTTGGACTTGCCCTTGAAAATTACACTCATTTTACATCACCTATTAGAAGATATCCTGACTTAGAAACACATAGAGTTATTAGGAAGATAAGAGATAACATATTAAATATTGATACAAAGAAACTATATAAAACTCTAACTGATATATGTATAAATTCTAGTTATAAAGAAAGACTTGCTGATAAAGTTGAAAAAGAAGTTAATCAATATAAAATGGCAGAATATATGGAAAACCATATAAATGAAACATTTACATGTTATATATATTATATAAGTAGTCACGGTATAAGTTTAAAAACAGAAAATGGAATTATTGGAAAAATTAATACAAATACTATTGAATCATTAGGATTTAAATACAATGATAATAATAGAACTTATATTAACAAGCAAGATAATACTATTTTATATATTGGAGATAAAATAAGTACGACACTAAAATATGCAAATAAAGAACAAAATAAAATTGAATTTGATTACAATAATAAAATTAAAGATGAAATTAGTAAAAGAAAAATTAAAACTAAAAAAATTCTATATCGATAAAGATATAGAATTTTTATTACATATTATAACTATCAAATAAATTAATATCATATACTTCAAACAAATTAGATATATCATTTATAAGTTCAGTAAATGCTTTATTATTTTGAGTATTATTTATAATACTATCTGATTCATTATCAGAAATTTCATCATATGATACACTATTTTCTTTACTAATACTCTTAATTGTAACATTATCCAATTTTTTTAAATCTAAATTAACACTAACATTTGTCGAACCTAAATTTAGAGTTAAATTTATTTTTTCTGTATTATTACTATTTACATATTTTAATTTTCCATTAACACTAAGTCCATTATAATTAACGTTCAAATCATAATTTTCATTATCTAACCTTAATAGACTAAATGAATATGACTCAGTATCTTTAACATCAACCTTAATTCCTTCAAAATTACATTTTATACCTGAAGTATAAATACTAAACTCTATTTGATAGTTGCCATCTACATTAATATCATGTAAAATGCTCTTTAATTCACTTTTTACATCTTCCCTATTAGTATCTAATAATTTAGATAAATAACTAATAAACTCATCATCAGATGAAAGTACATTTATAAAATCTGTTAATATAGAATTTAAATTACTTGAATTTATTACTAGTTTATTTGCATCAACTTTTTTACTTTTTTCATTTACTACTATTATTTCTTTTTCCTTTTTAAAATACTCATCTTTTAGTGATTTCTCTAAAGCATTAATAATAGATTTTCTTAATAACTTATAATCAGTATTGAAAACATTTTCATATATATCCTCTTCATTTGGAACACTAATATATTTATCATAAATACCATCCATAGATAAATATAAATCATTATTTCTTAAATGTCCTCCAATATTAAAGGCATTAGAATTTTTATAATTAACTTTTATTAAACTATCAATTGCTTTTGCATTATCATTTTTAGAATAATCTATTACTAAATCTAAATTATTAACTATTTTTGATATTTCATTAAAACTTTCATCTGAAGAATCAATTTTAAAATTTATATTTTCACTATAAGCAGCATTTTTATCCTCAAGCAAATTAGATTTTGATAAATTATTTAATCCTTCAATAAATATATTTTTTGGACTTTGTTTCTTATTAAAGAAATAAAAATATCCTAAAATAGATAAAATGCCTAAAACAATTACTACCAAAATAATTATTATAATTGGTAATATACTCTTTTTCTTTCTGGGATTTACTTTATTATTATTTGTAACATTATTAATTCCATTATTCATCATATTTTGATTATTGATATTCTTTTCATTTATACTGCTTATACCAGGCCCAACAAATGGTTGAACACTTCCATTATTTTGACTAAAGTCATTATTAATATCAGCATTATTATTAATATCATTAACTGTATCAACTCTATCATAATTATTGTTGTTGCTAAACATATTCATAGTAATAGCATCTTGATTATTATCATCCGTTACTACTGGATTTCCACAAGCAGAACAAAATTTATATCCCTCTACTATCTCATTACCACAATTTTTACATTTCATTTTATATCCTCCTACCTTATTCATTTTATCATATTTCAACTATTAGTACAATTTATTAACTATAACTTTTTAAAATATCTATAAAACTTTCAATTCTA
This sequence comes from uncultured Caryophanales bacterium, assembly GCA_946414975.1. Next base: position 4,599 of record CAMKQS010000066.1, read on the forward strand.
GTTTCAATACCATTATTACCATTTACATCATCAATAATAATATTTAAATAAGGTAATTTTAAATTTAATATTAGAAGTTCATTTGCAAGACTATCTAATCCACATGGGAAAGTTGATATTAAAATAACGCCATCTATTTTATTCTTACAAATTTCATATGCACCAATCATTTCCTTACTATATTTCCAGTAAATATCTTTATAATTTCTTTCACATAATTTAATACATTTATCCGTATCAAACTGATCACAATATATTATTTCAATATCTTCCTTTTTTAACATATTTATAATTGGAATACCAATTAAATCATCATATGTATTATAACTATGAGATATTATTAATACTTTTTTTCTAGCACTATTTAATTTTTTTATATTTTTTTTAATTGTTTCTTTTTTACTCTTTAAATACTTATTGTATGAATTGATATATGAAGAAGATATTATTTTCTTATCAATATTTAAACTTCCAGCTATTTTAAATAACCCTTTTTTTAAACTATCTTTATTATTTAAATCTATATTGTAGTCTAAAACTTTAATATTAAAAATATTTTTTATAATATCCCTTGCAGCCAAAAAATTTGTACACGTTTGATTATTCGTATAATAATTATCAATTCTTGGAATCAATATATAGTCTACTTTATCTTTTAACTCAAAAACATGCCCAATATAGTTTTTTAATGAAAGACACATCTCAGATGATGCATACATACTACCTATCTCAATAGTTTTTTTTGATGTTTTACTACTTATAATTACATTAATCCCTAACTCTTTTAAAAAATTAATAATTAACTCTGTATCATAATAATAAAATAATGCTCTAGGTATTCCAATACTCATATAAATCACCATTAAATTATATGAATAATAAAAAAATATTTACAAGTAAAAATTCTATTTCAATTAATTTTTTTATATGTTATAATTATTATGGATGGTGAATTTATGAAAGTAAGAGAATTGACTAATGAAGAATTCGAGAATTTTACAAAAGGTCATAAAATATCTTCATTATATCAAAGTGTTGAATATGCTAATACAATGAAACTTCAAAATTATAAAACTTTCTTATTAGGCCTTGATGATGAAGGTGAAATAAAAGCAGCCAGTTTAATAATGATAGAAAAAATTAAAGGCTTTAAATACGCTATCGCACCTAGAGGATATATTTTAGATTATGATAATACTGAAATTCTTGAAAAGTTTACTACATTAGTTGCTAAATATTTGAGTAAAAAACGCATAATAGCTTTAAAGATTAATCCATTAATTATAAAAAGTAAATATAATCCTAAAACAAAAACTATAAGTAAAGAAGAAAATTATGATGAACTTTATAATAAATTAATGAAATTGGGATATTATCATTTAGGATACAATAATTACTTTGAAGGAATAAAACCTAGATTTGATTCTATAATAAGTATAAATAAATCACCAAGCGAATTATTTAAATCAGTTGCAAAACATATGAAAACAAAAATTAAAAAAGCTAATATGCAAGGAATAAAAATTTACAAAGGAAGCCAAGACGATTTAGAATATCTATATAATCAAGCAAAAGCAAAATACCCAAGAACTCTAGATTTCTACCAAGATATATATAAATCATTTGCTGAAACAAACAATGCCGATTTATATTATGCTAAAATGGACACTAAAATATATGTTCAAAGTGTGCAGGTATTATATCAAAGACAAGTTGAAAAATGTAATATTGCAAACAGCCTTGTTTTTAAAAACAGAGAAAAGGAAAATAATAAAGCAATCAATAAAAAATTATATGAAGAAAATATTCTTAACTTAATAAAAAATGAATTAGTATATGCAACAAACTTATTAAGAGAACATCCTGAAGGAATTGTTCTTGCAAGTGCATTTATAATTAAACATAATAAATGTGCAAACTTATTTATGGATGGATATAATTCTGAATATAAAAATTTCAATGCTAAACATTTACTAATATGGAAATTAATTGAGAAATATTCTTTAGAAAAATTTAGAAAATTTGATATGGGTGGAATTGCAAATTTTGAATTGAAAAAAGATAACAATAATTATGCAAGTTTAAATGAATTTAGGCTAAATTTTGGAGCTACTGGATATGAATATGCAGGAGATTTTGAAATAAAAGCAAATAAATTTTTCTATTTCCTATATCAAACATTTTCACCAATTACTAAAAAATTTACAAAAAAGAAAAATACTACAACAGGAAATAAAGAAGAAAAAAATAAAAGCATTTTTCAATTACTAAAGGAGAAAAAAGAAAAAAATAAATAAAAAATGTAAGATTAATAGTAAAAGTCTTACATTTTTTTATTAAATAAAACTATTTTCTCTTTTGTTCACCACTATTGTTATCTTTCTCATTATTAATATTCTTAGAATCCAATAATTCTTTTTTAAATCTATTCAATTCATCAATTCTTTCTTTTCTAGTTTTATAGTTACTACTTTGTTTACCAAAATTACTTAAATTTATACTATTGTTATTTTTTATAGCTTCTTTTTTAAAGTCTTCATAACTATCAAACTTTTCTTCAACTTCATTGTTTATTAACTTAACTATTTCTATTATTTTTCGCTTCTGTTCACCAATAGTCATGTTTTTTGCAACGCCTTCAGAACCTATAATAAAAATATCTTGCTTATTATCTCTTTCTATCAATTTAAATATAATTTTTCCTTCCTCATCATTTTCCTTAAATGTAATTGTAACTTTTTTGTCACTTTCCTCTTCTTTTATTTTAGATTTAGCATATATTACTATTGCATTAATTGCTGTAGGTCTAAGCATATAGCTTTCTCTTTCTAAATCTGTCATTTCTTCAATACAATCTAAAACACTAAATTCATCTAATACCTTATTTCTTACTTTACTATATTCAACTAAGTCAGAAAATGATTTCATTAAATTAATAATTGGAATTAACTTTATAAAATTATTCATTTGTTTTACATTAGGATTTAAAGCTTCACTAACCTCTTTCATTCTATCAAGTTTAATTTTGTATCCACAATCAGCAATATCTTTAATCATTTTAAAAGCTAAAGATACATCCGCACCAATGGTAGCTGCAATAGTAGTAATCCATATAATTAAAAATTGTAACATATATATTTATCCCCCTCAAGTAGCAAATATATTATCACAAGCAATAAAAAAAAGCAAATTTCTTGCTTTTCTTATTCAATAATTTCTGAAATGTTACCAGAACCAACTGTTCTACCACCTTCACGA
>CAMKQS010000067.1 GCA_946414975.1 uncultured Caryophanales bacterium
CATTGTAATTATCATATAATTTGCACAATAAAGAAAATATTGTAGATTTTCCTGCGCCACTTTTTCCAACAAAAGCAACTGTTTCATTTGCATTAACCTTAAAACTCATATTATTTAAAACATTTCTTTCATTATCGTAGGAAAAAGAAATATCACGAAATTCAAAATCACCATTAATTTCATCTAAATGCAATTTTCCAAATTTTTCTTTACTAAATTTCTTTTCATCCATTATTGAAAAAATTCTATCACAAGAAAGATTAAAGCCTTTTATAGTTTTAATTAATGATCCGCTATTACTGATGAAATCGGTTACTTTAGACATAGAATTGTATAATATAATTGCAATTGCAATTGCCATCATGCCATTATATATCAATAATGCTATTAAAGATATTAATAGAAATCTGTAAATAAAGATTGAAAGCCAAAAAACAAATTCCCATTTTCTATTTGTATCGTCTAATTCATATCTTTTTTGATTTAAGACTTCTACTTTAGAATTCAATATGTTTTTAAAACTATCATAGGCATTTAATATTTTTATATCTTTTGCTCCTCTTACAGTTTCACTAATAAAACTTGTAGTTCTTTCATTTTCTTCTTTAAATGCTTTATCTTTTATAGAATAATTTTTTTCTCTATGTAATGCTATTATGAAAATAATTATAGTGCATAATACAAAATATAAAAAAGCAATCTTATTCAATATAAATATTGTAACAAAGACACCTATGTCTGATAACAATTGTCCTAATACTTGTATTAAATCCTTAAATAATGTTGCTAAACTACTGGTATCACTTGTTATTCTTTGAATAAATAATCCTGAACTATTTTTATCTATACATTCTTTTTTTATTGTTAATATTTCCTCGCTTAATGAAGACTGCAAACCAGTAAATAGATTTTTGTATATTTTTTGGTAACATCCTCTTAAAAAATAATAAATTGTATTATGTGACAATTCAATCAAGAAAACAAGCAATGCAGTTAAAAATAACCCAAACATATCATTATTTGTTAATTTTATGATTAATCTAGCACTTAACAAGATAACAGATATTCTAATAGCAACAAACAATATGTTGTAAACAATGCATTTAAAAATAAGCAATTTATTATTTTCTGCATATTTCCATAGTTTTTTAAAGTTTTCAATAAATAATTTCATAAAGTACCTCACATCCTACATTAAATTATACTATTAATTTTATCAATTTTATCATTTCTGTTTAAAATATCTTAAATTTATGTTAAAATACAAATAGAAATTAGTTGTATTAACAACATTCTTTATAAGTGATGAGTTTCAAACTATCTTACTTATCGCTCCATTGATAAATAATCCGAACTTTTATAGTTCGGTTTTAATATTAAAGAAAAACTACGATTAACTTTATGCATAACATGCTATATATTTTTGATGTAAATGGCAGGCTTTATTTGCTTTTTACTTTGGTTAAAGTAATGTAAGAATTGAAAAAAATAGACAATTGTGCTATTATTGTTGAAGAAAAACTTTATATAAAGTTTTTTTTGTGAGGTGATTATATGATATCAATAAAAAGTGAAAGAGAAATAGAGCTAATGAGAAAAGCAGGAATGATGGTTTCAAAAACTCATAAATATTTAAAACCATTTATTAAGGAAGGAATTACTACTAAAGAACTTGATAGAATTGCAGAAGATTATATTAGAAGTATGGGAGGAGTTCCAACTTGTAAAGGTTATGAAGGCTTTCCTTCAGCACTTTGTACTAGTGTTAATGATACAGTAGTACATGGAATACCAGATAATTATAAATTAAAAAATGGAGATATAATTACGATTGATATGGTTATTGGATATAAAGGATATCAAGGAGATGCTGCGTGGACTTATGCAGTTGGAAATATAGATGATGATAAAAAATATTTAATGGAACATACAGAAAAAGCTTTATATGAAGGGGTAAAAAAAGTAAAACCAGGTAATAGGATAGGAGATATTTCTGCATCAGTTTATAAATATGCAAAAGATCACAATTTGGGAGTTGTAAGGGAACTATGTGGACACGGAATTGGTACAGAAATGCATGAAGCACCTGATGTTCCTAATTATGGTACTCCTAATACTGGACCTAGACTTAAAGAAGGAATGGTTATATGTATAGAACCAATGCTTAATTTTGAAAGTTCGAAAGTATATTTAATGGATGATGAATGGTCTGTTAAGACAATGGATAAAAGTCCTTCAGCACATTATGAGCACACTGTTTTAGTTACAAAGGATGGTTATGAAATATTGACACCAAGATTAGACTAATTTGACAAATTTTTTTTAATATGCTAACATATCTTCTAATTTCTGAAAGGGGGAATTGTGTTATGAGTAAAAAATTAACAACGATATATCAGAAAACTAATGGTATAACAGATAAAATAGATTATACAAGAGAAAGAAGAAATATTGTTGAGAGTAACAATAAACATTTATGTTGGGATTGTCTAAATGGTAGTCCTGCTAAATGTAAAAAAGTATATGATGTCAGAAAAAAGAGCATTAATGATTATGATTTTATTATAAATGGATATCAAATTATTGATAAAGATAATTGTCTTGAAAGTTTTATTGTTTCAAAATGTAATAACTTTGTTTTAGAAGAAAAAAAAGAGCTTACAATTCAGAAGAAAGCTAAATTAAGACAAATAAGAAGAGAACTAATTATGGCATATTTCGGTGCTAATGATATGGAAGAAGCAGAAGAAATACGTGAAGATATGATAAAAACTGGTAATTTAAGACCGTTTGATATTTATTATAAGGATAAAGAAAAAATTAAAAGATAAAAAATCTTTTATTTTTTTTTTGTAAAAGTATTGACAAAATATAATGTTATTAATATAATGTTAATAACAGCTGACGAAACTGTTAAAATTTTATGTTTAGTTATTAACAAAATGATAATAACAAACAAAGGAAGGTGATACCATGGATGAATATAGAAGTGGTAAATATTTTGTTGCATGTAAAAGTAAGCAATATAACAACATTATAGTTAAGGATCAATTAGATATGTTATGTCCTGATGGATATACAGTGAAAACGTATAATGATACTAATATTTTCTTGGCAAAAATTGTATATAGTGAATATATAGAAGATAGAGATCCATATAAAAACTATGATTCTAATATTGTTGCTGTTAGTGGATTTGATCAAAAAGAAATTGAAGAGGCAAATGATCTTTATAGTGATTATGGAGAATCAGATTATGATAGAAAACATAGTATTATTAATAAAATGTATAAGGATTATAATGAAAATGTTTTTTCAGCACTCCGTCATAAAATAGATTTTTGTTCAGTTATTTGGGATAAATATAATAAAAAATTAGTTGCAGGTGTAACTGATGGCAATAATACGTATTCTCATTTATATTATGGATATGATAATGATTCTAATATTATGTATTCTAATAGTGAAGAGATATTAAGCAGTTTGTGTGATAAAGTATATGAATTAGAATCAAATTCATATATGATTGATAATACTATTTATGATCTTGATGGTAATGAAAGAAATAGAGGTGATAATATGAGAAATCAGTTTGTTAAAGAAACAAGAGAAAATGCAGATTATCTATTAAAAGGAATTAATACAATGCTTTTTCAAATTACTGGTGAAGAAGTTAGAAAACAAATAGATGATAATATTAATGATTATCTTAAATCTGATGATCCTAAGAAAAAAATAGAAGATTATATTGTTAATCAGCTTGATAATGATACTAAAATTGAAGTTTTAAAATTGGTAAAGAATAAGATGGAAGAGCTAAATATAGAACAACAGGTTAATGAAAAGATTACTAATATATTGGATGATGCTGTAGAAGAGTATAAGAAAAAAAACATTGTTCCAATAAATAATGTAATTACTTTAAATGATGTAAAAAAGGGAGAAACTGGTGGAGGTTTCTTTCATGAAAAGTTTGAACAGATTTTAAGGCAAGTTCAAATAGATGAACCAATAATGCTAATAGGTCCAGCTGGAAGCGGTAAGAATGTTGCTATAAAACAAGTTGCAGATGCTTTAGGATTTCATATGTATTATACTAATAATGCATCTAATGAATTTAAACTTACTGGCTTTATTGATGCTGGTGGAAACTATAGAGACACAGAATTTTATAAAGCATTTAAAAATGGAGGTATATTTTTCTTAGATGAAATTGATAATTCAGATCCTTCAGCTTTAATAGTTATAAACTCAGCACTTGCAAATGGTTATATGGCATTTCCACATGAAACAATAGAAAGACATAAAGACTTTAGAATTATTTCTGCTGCTAATACTTGGGGTAAGGGAGCTGATTTACAATACGTTGGTAGAAATGCCCTAGATGGAGCAACTCTAGACAGATTTGATAATATTTTCTTTGATTATGATAAAAACTTGGAAAGAGCATTATATCCAAATGAAGAAGTATTAGAATTTATGTGGTCATTTAGGAATGCAGTATATAATACTAAAATGCCACATATTGTATCAACAAGGGGAATAGGTAAAGTATATAAAAAAGAAATTAATAATATTCCTGTTAATGATATATTAACATCAAACGTTATTAAGAATTTACAACAAGATGATTTAAATACATTAATTGGATCTATGAATAATATTAGTAATAATAATAAGTATTATTATGCAGTGAAGAGATTATCAATAAGAAGGTAGTACTATGTATAAGTATTATAAAAAAAATGAATATAATATAATGTATCATTATTTTGATTCAATAATAGAATATTTAAATTATCTTGATAATACTCCAATTGCTAATGGATTTCAAAATTATGATTTATCAAGTGAGGATACAGATTATGATTGGTATAAAACAAATAGCTTAGACGAGGCAAAAGAGTTAATAAAATATGGATATAATGAAAATTTTGATAGATTTTTAGAATTAAAATTAAAATTAGAAAAATATATAAAATTAAGTGTGAAAAAAAATAAACAGTATAATTATTATGTTGGGTATGCACCAGATGTGAAAGCTTATTTAGAAGGCAACCCATTATCTATGTTAAATAAAGAAAAAGAAATGAGAAAGCAAATTGATATTTATTTTAATATAGCTTGTGCATGTTATACTGATAATAATCAAATATTTAATAGAGGGGTTATAACTTTAAGTTTAATAGAAGTATTAGAAAGTTTAGGTTTTAATGTTAATTTAAATTTATTTGAAATAGCTTCTTGTAATGATCAGTTGATATATTTTGTATGGAATTTTAAAAACATTCAAGAAAGATCAAATATTAGAAAATTATATTTTCCAATGTGCCATCCATCATTTCTAAGAAGATTATCATTTAGATTAAGAGAAGAAACTAAAGATATAAATAGCTCTTGGCAATGTGGTTATGGAAGACCAGGCGATGATAGCCTAGTAAGAAAAATAATAGATTTAAAGGAAAATGATATTGTAATATCACAACCTAGTGAAATGGGGATAAGTGGATTAGATTTGATTGATGATGCTAATAATATGTATGATATTATTAATAGAAAAACTAATATCGAAGATTTTGAATTTAAAAAAATATTAAAAAAATGAAAAAAAGGTTGACAAATTATTTAGTTATTAATATAATGTTAGTAACAGCTGACAAAACTGTTATAATTTTACGAATGTGATATTAATAAAATGTTAATAACACGGTTAAGGGGGAATAAAAATGAAAGGTATAAAACGACTGAAAAAAGTTTTATTAAATAATTATCGATCGTAAGGTGATAAATAATAAACAATAAATAATAAATTAAAAATTTTAGATATGGAGGAAATAATATGAATAAAATAAAAAAATTTAAGATGTATAAAAGATGTTTAATAGTAGTAGATATGGTAAATGGTTTTGTTCGTGAAGGAGTATTGCATGATGAGGAAATAGCAAGAATAATTCCTGAACAGATAAAATTAATTAAAGAGGCTTTAGCAAGTGAAGATACTCTTGTTATCTTTATTAAAGATACACATAATAAAGATTCTAAAGAATTTAAAAGATTTGGGAATACTTATCACTGTTTAGAAGGTACAAAAGAAGCTGATTTAGTAGATGAATTAATACCATTTGAAGGATTAGAAAACACAATTTCAATTGAAAAAAATTCTACAAGCTTTATGGAAGCTCCTGATTTTAGAAAGATAGTTAAAGAACTTAATAATGTAGAGGAATATGGAATTTGTGGATGTTGTACTGATATATGCGTTGTAAATGGTGCAATTGGACTTGCAAATTATAATGATCAGTGGAATAGAGATGTTACTGTAAAAGCATATAAAGATGCTATTGCAACATATGGTGAAAATATAAGGCAGAACTATATTGATGCTGCATACCTACTTATGGAACAACAAGGCATACAACTTGTAAAAAGAAAATAAATTTTTATAATTTGATATTAATAAATTGTTATAAAGAGAGGAGATTAATTATGAATTATACGATGATGACAGATTTTTATGAATTTACAATGGCTCAAACTTATTTTGATAAGGGTGAGATAAATAAGAAAGTATATTTTGATATATTTTATAGAAAAAATCCATTTAATGGAGGATATGCTATAAGTGGAGGACTTGATAATATTATTAAGTTTATTAATAATTTTAAAATTACTGATAAAGATATTGAATTTTTAAGAGGTACAAATAAATTTAGTGAAGAGTTTTTGAAATATTTAAAGAATTTAAAATTTACTGGAGATTTATATGCAGTAAAAGATGGAACAGTAATATTTCCTAATGAACCAGTTATAACAGTTAGGGCTAATGTAATTGAAGCTCAATTGTTAGAAACTGCACTTTTATCAGAATTTAATCATGGAACATTAGTTACTACAGCTGCTAAAAGAATTACTAATGCAGCAATGGTACCAGTTATGGAATTTGGTGCAAGGCGTGCTAGGGGAAAAGAATCTGCAATTGAAGCATCTAAATATGCTTATATTGGGGGATGTGCTGGTACATCTAATGTTTATGCAGGTATGAAATATGATATTCCTGTTATGGGAACAATGGCACATAGTATGATATGTGATGCAGATAGTGAATATGAAGCATTTTTAGATTATGCTAAGAGTAATCCATATGATTGTGTATTTTTAGTAGATACATTTGATACACTTAGAAGTGGTATTCCTAATGCTATTAAAGTTGCTAAGGATTATTTAGTTCCAAATGGATATCCATTTAAAGGTATTAGAATAGATAGTGGAGATTTATCTTACTTAGCTAAAGAAGCTCGTAAAATGTTAGATGAAGCAGGATTTCCTGATGCTAAAATTTGTGTATCTAATGGACTTACTGAAAAAGCTATTATAAATTTAATTAAGGAAGGTGCTCCTATTGATTCAATTGGCGCTGGAGATAATATTGCTGCATCTAAAGAACGTGTAGGTGGAGTATATAAATTAGTAGCT
>CAMKQS010000068.1 GCA_946414975.1 uncultured Caryophanales bacterium
TTTATGTGATTTTAGTGAGATTACTTTAGTAGGAGATATGAAATATCTTCGTTTTGTTGATAATAAATCTAATAAATTATATTTGGTTGAAGATTATAATCCGATAATTTTAGAAGAAAAAATTGAGAGAATTAATAAATTTAAAAGTATCAAAGAATTAATAGATTTTTTTAATAGAAATAATTCAAAAGTGTTTGAGTTTGTGAATACTAAAGATATTAAATTTTATTTAGATACTATAAAAAAAATGAATGATATAGAAAAAAAACAATTAACAGAAATAATAAAAAAAGTAAAAGAAATGGATATAACATATGTTAATTTTACTTATTTCTTTTTTGAAACGGCTAATAGATCTTTATATTATTCGCATGTTAATAAGAAAAAAGGAGAAATATCACTTAAAAATTTAAAAATTATAAATGTAATAAAACCTGCAGATATTTCTGTTATATTACGTGATATTAAGGCTTACGGTGCGTTTAAATATCATGGTAGTACAATAAAATATAGTGATATAGAAAAATATGTTGATGATGTTCTTTTAACTCCTGATACAAAATATGAATGGCTTGTTAAAAAATTAAGAGAGAAAAAATCAGAACAAAAAGTTCAAAATATTATTAATGAAAACTATCTTTCAGATTTAAAAAAAGATATTAAAAATGATACAATAGAATATAAAAAAGATGATATTAAAGATGTTCCAAAGAAAAATGATAAAAAAGATACGAAAGTAAAAAAAGCAAAAATAAAAAAACATAGCTTTAAAAATTCTATTTGGATGTATTGTTTAATTGGTTTTACTGTTGGAGTATTGCTTGCAGCAATTACTATCATTATAGGGACATTTGTTTAATTTCACAAAAAAAACACATTTATATCAAATTAATCACACATATATTAATTATAATGATTATGTTAGTTGTTAGTACTAACATACACTCCTTACTCGATAGTCCTTATGGACTTTTTTCGTTATAATTTTATATTAGAGTGTGTAAATAAAATGCCTAAAGTAAAAAAAGTATAATTGCATAAATATTTTTTATTGAAAATATTTATTTATTAATATATAATCTAATTAAGAGTAGTGGTGCGTTTATGAATAATAATAATATTTTTAAAACTTTTTTTATACTGGTTATTTTTACTTTAATATTTTTAGTTTGTTATAATTTAATAAAAAAGGATGATATCACTTTTGTAAAAGCAAATTCAACTTTGAATGAGATTTATTATTGTGATGATGATTCATATGTTTTAAATAATAAAATGTGTTTTAGAAATAATGTATATAAATCTTATTTGTTGGGAGATTTAGATAATAATGATATTGTTAATATAAATGATATTGAAATAATAAAGGAATATACTGATAATAAGAAAGAATTAAGTAATATTCAAATTCTTACTGCTGACGTTAATAATGATAATATTGTTGATATAAATGATATTATTATAATGCAAGATAATTTAAAAGATAATAATACTGAAATTGGAAAAAAATATGTTTGTAATGAAAATGATGTTTTGAATGATAATTTGTGTATTAGTAAGTATAGTAAAGAGGCAAAAGTAAAAAAAATAGTAAAAGGAGATATTAATCAAAATAAAAAAGTAGATAATAATGATCTTTATTTAGTATATAGTTATATTAATGATAAAAGCTACTTAACAAATTTACAAAAAGAAATAGCGGATATTAATAATGATGGAAAAATAGATAATAAAGATTTTAAGTGGTATAAGAATAGAAAACTTAAAAATGTAATTATTAATAATGAAAATTATGAAAAAATAAATAATATTTATAATAATGAAGATTTAGAAATTGTAGGATTTAAAGAGAAGAAAAATATTAATAAAGATTTTTATAAATATTATTTTGATTTAAAAATAAGTAAAGATTTGTATTATAAACTGGAGATTTTTTCTGATGATAAAAAAGTTGTAGAATCTGAATGTAAAAAAATTAGTAATAATACTAGAGTAGAATTTAATATTGAATTTTTGGGAATTAATAATTATGGAAAGATAACTGTATTTAGTGATGAGTGTATTAATAAAATTACCGAATATAAGACTGATAATTATAATAATGATAAATCTATTAAGTAATTTTAATAGATTTATTATTTTACAATTTATAATATAAATGATATAATTATTTAGGCAAAAAAGGAGTTATTATGAAACAAGAAAATATACGTAATTTTTCTATTATAGCTCATATAGATCATGGGAAAAGTACTATTGCAGATAGAATATTGGAATTAACTAACGCAGTTAGTAAGCGTGAAATTAAAGAACAAATGTTAGATAGTATGGATATAGAACGTGAGCGCGGTATAACAATAAAATTAAATGCAGTTCAATTAAAATATCACTATAAAAATGAAGATTATATTTTAAATTTAATTGATACACCAGGACATGTTGATTTTTCGTATGAAGTTTCACGTAGTCTGGCAGCATGTGAGGGAGCAATTCTTGTTGTTGATGCTGCTCAGGGTATTGAAGCACAAACTTTAGCTAATTTATATTTAGCTATGGAAAATGATTTGAAAATTATACCTGTTATTAATAAAATTGACTTGCCAAATGCAGATGTTGATAAAGTGAAAAAAGAACTTATTGATAACTTAGGATTTAATGAAGATGAGATTTTACTATGCAGTGGAAAAGCGGGAATTGGTATTAAAGAATTGGTTGAAGCAGTTATTGATAGAATTCCTTGCCCAAAAGCTGATTCAAAAGAATTGCAAGCTTTGATATTTGATTCGTATTTTGATGCTTATCGCGGAATTGTTATAATTCTTAGAGTATTTAATGGAGAAATAAAAGTCGGAGATAAAATAAAAATGCATGCAACAGGTGCGGTATATGATGTTGTTAGTGTTGGAGTACATAATCCTAAGGAATATATTAAGGATAAACTGGTAAGTGGAGAGGTTGGATTTATAACTGCAAGCATCAAAAGTATTAGTGATGTAAAGGTAGGAGATACAATTATTAATGTAGATTCTTTAATGGAACCATTACCTGGATATCAACCAATGAAACCAATGGTTTTTTGTGGCCTTTATCCAATAGAAGCTAATAAATTTCCTGCACTTAGAGAAGCGTTAGATAAACTTAAATTGAATGATGCATCATTGGAATTTGAAGCTGAAACTAGTGAGGCACTTGGATTTGGTTTTAGATGTGGTTTTTTAGGGTTACTTCATATGGAAATAATTGAAGAACGAATAGAAAGAGAATTTGATATAGATTTAATTGCTACAAGTCCGAGTGTTATATATAAAATTGAACTTACTGATGGAAGTTATACTTATATTGATTCACCATCAAAAATGCCAGAAAGACAGAGAATTAGTAAAATATATGAACCTTATATCAAAACAAATATCTTTGTTCCAAGCGATTATATTGGTGCGATTATGAAACTATGTCAAGATAAAAGAGGTAATTATAAGTCATTAGAATATATAGATTCAAAAAGAGTAAACATACATTATGAAATACCTTTATCTGAAATAGTATATGATTTTTTTGATAGATTAAAATCTACTACTAAGGGATATGCTTCGTTTGATTATGATTTAATTGGTTATAAAGAGTCTAAATTAGTCAAAATGGACATTTTATTAAATGGAAAAGTAGTAGATGCATTAAGTTTAATTGTACATAAGGATTTTGCATATAATAGAGGAAAAAGTATTGTAGAAGCTTTAAGAAAATTAATACCACGTCAACAATTTGAAATACCAATACAAGCAGTAATAGGAACTAAAGCTATTGCAAGAACTGATATAAAGGCTGTAAGAAAAAATGTTTTAGCTAAATGTTATGGTGGAGATGTATCTAGAAAAAGAAAACTATTAGAAGCTCAAAAAGAAGGTAAAAAGAGAATGAAAATGGTTGGAAATGTGGAAGTTCCTCAAGAAGCATTTTTAGCTGTTTTATCTATGGAAGAATAATATTATGAATAGTGTTAAAAGTGCATATATTCATATACCATTTTGTAATTCAATATGTAATTACTGTGATTTTTGTAAAATTTATTATAATGGTGATATTGTATCTAGATATTTAAAAGCTTTGGAAAAAGAAATAAAATCATATTATAAAAATGAAAAATTAAATACTATATATATTGGTGGAGGAACACCTAGTTCTTTAAATATAAATGAGCTAAAAGAATTATTTAAAATAATAGATATATTAAAAAAAGAAAATAATTGTGAGATAACATTTGAATGTAATATTGATTCAATAGATTTGGAGAAATTAAAATTTTTATATGAAAAAGGTGTTAATAGACTTAGCATAGGAATAGAATCATTTAATAAAGATATTATTAAGTATTTAAATAGAAAGCATACAAAAGAAGAGGCTATAAATAAAGTAAATTTAGCTAAAAAAGTAGGATTTAATAATATAAATATTGATTTGATGTATGCAATACCAATAGAGAATATGGATATTTTAAAAGAGGATTTAAAAACAATTATTAGTATGGATGTAGAACATATTTCTACATACTCATTAATAATTGAACCACATACTATTTTATATAATAATAAAGCAGATTATATTGATCAAGATATTGATTTTGAAATGTATAAATTGATATGTAAAGAATTAAAAGAAAATAATTATATTCATTATGAGATAAGTAATTTTGCAAAAAAAGGATATAAATCAAGACATAATTTAGTTTATTGGAACAATATGAATTATTATGGATTTGGAGTAGGTGCTAGTGGATATATTAATAATATTCGTTATGATAATACAAAAAGTATTAGTAAATATATAGATGGTAATTATGTGTTAAAAAAAGATATTTTAAATTTTAATACAATAATTGAAAATGAATTTATATTAGGCCTTAGAAAAATAAAAGGTATTAGATTGTCAGAATTTAAAGAAAAATATGGTTTTGATGTTACAGATATTCCTATAGTATTAAAATTAATAGATGAAAAGAAACTAAATATAAAAAATGATTATTTATATATATATAATAATTATATTTATCAAGAAAATGATATTTTAGTTGAGTTTTTAGATATAGATTATGAAATTGTAAAAAATAATATTTAATGTTATAATTTAGAAAGTGGTGAAATATGAAAAATGTAATGAATAAAATTTCTAAGTTTACTTTAAAATTTAGTAGTCAGTTAAAAAAAAGACTTATTAATTTAGTAAAGAATATATTTGTTTATATAAAAACAAATTTACTTGTTGAAGTGTTTCTTATAGTAAATATTATTAATGGTATAATGTTAAGATTTTTGACAGTAAAAAATCAGTTTGCTATAAAGCCAGTTTTAGGGGATTTAACATTTTTAATTGCTATAGTTTCTTTTTGCTATTTTATAAAACCTAAAAAACAGATTAGATATTTATTTATTTTTTCTGTAATATTTAGCATAGTTTGTTTTATAAATTGTGTATATTATAGTAATTATATTTCATTTGCGTCATTTTCTATGTTATCTACTGCAACAGAGTTAACAGGGTATACTGATGCAGTAATACAAAATATACTAGAATTTAAAGATTTTATATTCTTTATTCCACCATTTATACTTTTGTTTTTTCATTTTCAATTTAAGAAAAAAGACTATTATAATCGTGTAGAAAAAATTGAAAAAGGAAAAAAGAGATTTTTAAATACAATAGGTATTACATTAATTTCTCTAGGTATTTTTGTTACACAATTAACCTCTACTGATTTAAGTAGATTAAATAAACAATGGAACAGGTCATCAATAGTTATGGAGTTTGGTATATATATTTATCAAGCTAATGATGTTGTAAGTTGTATCAAAACTAAAATGAATACTATGTTTGGTTATGATGAAGCAGCAAAGAAATTTAGAGAGTATTATTCTACTAAAGAAAAATCTGATCCTAATAAATATACAGATATTTTTAAGGATAAAAATGTATTAGTTATTCATGCTGAATCTTTCCAAGGATTTACAATGGATTTAAAATTTAATGATAAAGAATTGACACCTAATATGAATCGCTTATCTAAAGAGGGAATATATTTTAATAATTTTTATGCAGAAGAGTCTACTGGTACTAGTAGTGATACAGAATTTACTTTTTCATCTAGTTTAATGCCAGCATCTAACGGTACAGTATTTATGAATTATTTTAATAGAAATTATGTTACTACACAAAAATTATTAAAAGAGCAAGGCTATTATACATTTAGTATGCATGGAAATAATGGTAGTGCTTGGAATAGAGATGTTATGTATAAATATATAGGATATGATAGATTCTATAGTAAAAAAGATTATGAAATTGATGAAGAAATAGGTTTAGGTTTATCTGATAAATCATTCTTTAGACAATCTGTTGAGAAAATTAAAGATATTAATAATGAGCATGATAAATGGTATGGATTACTTGTTATGCTTACTAATCATACACCATTTAGTGATATAAAAAATTATTCTGATTATTCAGTTGATTTAAATAATGATGATGGAACTGTTACACCTTATCTAGAAGGTAGTAAGATGGGAAATTATTTAAAATCAGTTCATTATGCAGATGAAGCAATAGGACAGCTTATGAATTCTCTAGAAGAAGAAGGATTACTAGAAGATACGATTGTTGTTATATATGGAGATCATGATGCTAAGTTAAAAACTAGTGAATTTGAAAGATTATATTATAATGAAAATATTGATTCTATTTTAATAGATCCAAGTAAAAAGATTGAAAAAATAGATGATTACACATATGAATTAAATAGAAAAGTACCATTTATAATTTGGTCAAAAGATAAATTAAATACTGATTATGTTGGAACTTTTAATATAGCTATGGGAATGATTGACGTATCTCCAACTTTAGGGAATATGCTAGGATTTTATAATCCGTATGCCTTAGGAGTAGATATTTTCAGTGTTGATGAAAATGCTATTGTATTTCCAGATGGTAATTGGATGACTAATAAACTTTATTATAACAGTTCTAAAAAAGAATATAGACAACTTGAGCAAGATACATCTATAAGTATCGATTATATAGATAAATATAGCCGTCATGCGGAACTATTGATTGAACTTTCTAATGGTATTATAGATTACGATTTAATAAATAAAGTTAACGAAGGAGACGTTCAATTAAATATAAATGAAAATTAATCTTACATTTGTTAAGATTAATTTTTTTATACTTGTAATTTAGTATTAGTATGTGCTAAAATATATTTAAGTGCTAAATATTGCCCCATAGCCAAGCGGTAAGGCGGTGGACTCTGACTCCATTATGCATTGGTTCGAATCCAATTGGGGCAGCCATTTTTTTATATGCTGAAATAGCTCAGTTGGTAGAGCAGCTCACTCGTAATGAGCAGGTCGTAGGTTCAAGTCCTATTTTCAGCACCATTTTAA
>CAMKQS010000069.1 GCA_946414975.1 uncultured Caryophanales bacterium
TTTTATCTATTTATATTTGTGTTAGAGTATGTAAGGAATTAAATGTTTCAAGCATAATTGTTACATTACTTTCAATATTGAGTCCTCTTTTTATTGGTATTGTAATTGCTTGGCTTTTAAATCCAGTTGTTAATTACTTAGAAAAGAAGAAAGTAAGAAGAATAATTGGTGTATCACTTTCTTATGTAGTATTGCTTGCTATTATATTTTTAATATTAAATAGTATCATTCCACTTGCTTATAATCAAATATCTGACTTATCACAATTAGTTCCTAAGATAATATCTAATATTGAATCTATCATTGATAAAGTGCTTGGCCATTTTAATAATATCGATGCAATTAATGTATCTGAGTTAAAGGATAAGATTATTGGTGTAGCTGAGGGGTATGCTAATGGTGTTTATAATGATTTACCTAATCATATAGTAGGTATTGTAAGAGGATTTATATCTGGTGCAGGGACTTTACTAATAGGATTGATTATTGGTTTCTTCTTATTACTTGGATTTAATAATGTTGGAGACTCTTTAATGATATTTGTACCAAGAAAGTTTCAAAAAACAACTAAAGAGATAACTGGTAAAATTACAAAAGCATTAAGAGGTTATGTAAATGGTGCAATTTTTGATGCAACAATTATATTTGTTGCTTGTTCTATTGCCTTTGCTTTAATAGGTTTAAAGTCTCCAATATTATTTGCGCTATTCTGTGCTTTAATGAATGTAATACCTTATGCTGGACCTTATATAGGAGGATTTCCTGCTATTCTTGTTGCGTTTTCTCAAGGTATGGGAGTTGGAATTGGTGTAACATTATCAATAGTTATTATTCAAGCATTAGAGGGTAATATAATGTCACCAATTGTAATGAGTAAAACTACTAAGCTTCATCCAGTTACAATTATAGTAGGACTATTAGTATTTGGCCATTTCTTTGGTATAATAGGTATGCTTTTATCTACTCCTATAATTAGTGTAGGCAAAGTAATAATTGAGTTTATTGATTCTAAAATTCATATATTTAATAATAATGAAGAAAAGAAATTGGAGGAAGAATGAAAATATTTATAATTGGTGGTAAAGCAAGGCAAGGAAAAGATACATTTTGTTCAATGATAAGATCATATTATAAAAGTAAGAATATTAAAACTATTAATCTTCAATTTTCATCATATATTAAAGAGTATGCGAAAAGGATAGCTAAATGGGATGGAGACGAAACCGATAAACCACGTGAATTACTTCAAGAAATTGGAGTTAAAATATTGCGTGAGAAAATAGATCCATTATTTCTAGTAAAAAGAATGATTAACGATATAAAAGTTTATAGTAATTATTTTGATGTAATAACTATTTCAGATGCTAGAGCTATTGATGAGCTTGAGATGATAAAAAAAGAATTTGAAAATGTAACAACTATAAGACTAACAAGACCTAATTTTGATAATGGGTTAACTGAAAAAGAAAAGAATGATTTTACAGAAACTAATTTAGATAATTATCATAATTTTGATTATGAAATTGTAAATGATGGAACGATAGAAGATTTAAAAGAAAAATTTAATGAATTAATGAAGGTGATAAAATGAATTTAAAAGATGCATATATAGATTTTTTTGTAAGTAAGGGACACGTTCAAATACCGTCTAGTCCAGTTGTACCTGAAAATGATCCATCAGTATTATTTAATACGGCTGGAATGCAACCTTTAATACCTTATTTAAAGGGAGAAAAACATCCTTTAGGAACTAGATTATGTGATTACCAGAAGTGTATTCGTACAAATGACTTAGATGAGGTAGGAGATAAAACACATCATACATTTTTTGAAATGCTTGGTAATTGGAGTTTAGGAGATTACTTTAAAGAAGAAAGTATTAATTGGAGTTTTGAATTTTTAACAGATGTTTTAAAAATTCCTAAAGAAAAGCTTGCAGTTACAGTATTTAAAGGCAATGATTTAGTTGATGCAGATAGTTTTTCTGCAAATCTTTGGGAGAGTCTTGGTATTTCAAAAGACCATATAGCTTATTTAGATGAAGAAAATAACTGGTGGCCTAATATGGAATTAACTGGTCCTTGTGGACCTGATACAGAAATCTTTTACTATAGAGCAGATGGAGATGTTCCAAAAGTATTTGATCCAGAAGATGATAATTGGGTTGAAATATGGAATAATGTGTTTATGCAATATATGCATAATCCAGATAACACTTTTACTGAACTACCTAATAAGAATGTAGATACAGGTATGGGTGTTGAAAGAACACAAGCCGTATTAGAAGGTAAGGATGATAATTATCTATCAAGTATATGGATTGATGTAATCAAAAAGATTGAAGAAGTGTCAAATAAAAAATATGAAGGTAATGAGACTAGCATGCGTATTATTGCTGACCATATTCGTAGTGCAGTATTTATTTCAGCAGATTATGCTTCAATTAAGCCAAGTAATACTGATCAAGGGTATATTTTAAGAAGATTAATTAGAAGAGCAATAAGACATGCTAAAAAATTAGAAATAGATATTAATAGTAATTTTGAAAGTGATATTGCTAATGTTATTATAGATAAATATAAAAAGTATTATAAAGAGCTTGAAGAAAATAGAAATGTAGTGCTTACTGTATTAAAAGATGAGAAAACAAAATTTAATAGAACTTTAGAAAAAGGACTAAGAGAATTTGAAAAGGCAATAAGAAATATTAATGGTAATAAGATAGATGCAAATGTTGCGTTTAGATTATATGATACATATGGTTTTCCAATTGAACTTACAGTTGAACTTGCGCATGATAATAATTTAAGTGTTGATGTAGATGGATTTAATGAAAAATTTAAAAAGCATCAAGAATTATCAAGAACTGCATCAGCTGGAAAGTTTAAAGGTGGACTTGCATCTAGTGGCGAGGTTGAAACTAAATATCATACTGCTACACATTTATTAAATGCGGCATTAAAAGTTGTAGTATCACCTGATTGTCATCAAAAAGGATCTAATATTACAGCTGAAAGAATGCGCTTTGATTTTTCATGTGATCATAAATTAACTACAGAAGAAAAAGAAAAAGTAGAAGCATTAGTTAATGAATGGATTAATAGTAATCTTGAAGTAACTAAGGAAGAAATGCCAAAACAAAAAGCTGTTGAAATAGGCGCAGAACACGAATTTATAGATAAATATCCTGATATTGTTAATGTATATAAAATAGGGGATGTATCTATGGAAATATGTGGTGGGCCACATGTTAAAAACACTAGTGAACTAGGGCATTTTAAAATAAAGAAAGAAGAAGCTAGTAGTGCTGGTGTTAGAAGAATAAAAGCAGTATTAGAATAATTAAATCAAGGAATACTTGGTTTTTTTATTAATTTTATTTATTTTATCTTTGAAATATGATATAGTCTTTATAGGAGATGATTTTATGAGTAAAAATTTAAAAAGAATAATCGCATACATGCTTGATATGTTTTTAGTAACTGCAATTGTTTTTGCTTTAACTAATATTAAACAAATTAATTTTCAACTTACAAAACATAATAAAGCATCAAAAGAGTATAGTGAAATTGTAAAAAAGTATGAAAAGGAAGAAGCTAAATTTAATAAAATAAAAAAGAAATATGATAAAGATAAAGTTAAAAAGAGTGAATATAAAAAAGCAGAAAAAAAGTTAGAAAGTTATAAAAAAGAATATGCAGAAAATATAAAAAAATATAATTATGAATTAACTATGAATTCTGTTTTTCCAACTGTAATGTCTATGTGTGTTGTAATATTATATTTTGGAATTTTACAATATTTTATGAACGGACAAACACTTGGAAAAAAATTGATGAAAATAAGAGTTGTAAAAAATAAAGAAGGTAAGTTAAATATTCTTAATTTTATTTTAAGATGCATAATATTAAATGGAATAATTGCTAATTTATTAATTGTTTTGTTTGTTTATATATTTAATGCAAATGATTTTTATAATGCTAGTTATATTGTTAGTAATGCTCAGTCTATAGTAGAATTTATTATATTAATTATGATATTTATGACAAAAGATAATAGAGGATTACATGATTTTATTGCATCTACTAGGGTTGTTGAATTAGATGCTTTAGGAAATATAATTGAAGAGGTAACTGATGATGAAAAAATAAAGGAAACTAGTAGTAAAGAAGAAGTAGTAGAAGCAGAAATAGATGAGAAAAACATTAAAGAAAAGAATGATAAAGTAAATAAAAAAATAGATAATAATAAAAAAACGAAGATAATTGAAGCAAAAATAGAAGAAGTTAGTGGTAAAGATAAAAATAACAAAGTAAATAATAAAAAAACGACTAATGTTAAAAAGAGTACTACAAAAAAGAAAAAAGAAGTTAGTACTAAAAATAAAAAGAATAAGAAAGAGGAATTATAATGTATTATTACTATTATTCAAATTATGGATTAATACTTTTAGCTCTTGCAATTTCATTAATTGCTCAAGGAGTTATTAGTATTAATTATAGTAAGTATAAGAAAATAAAAAATAAAAAAGGAATAACTGGTGCTGAGGTAGCACGTGAGATTTTATCTAAAAACGGTCTTGATAATGTATATGTTGTTGAAACTGGAGGACATTTATCTGATCATTATGATCCAAGAAGAAAGACAGTAAGGCTTTCTAGTGAAATATATAATGGAGTTAGTATTGCAGCAATTGCTGTTGCTGCTCATGAGTGTGGTCATGCTTTACAAGATAAGAATAATTATGTGTTTTTGCGTATTAGATCTATGCTTGTACCTTTAGTTAATTTTTCTTCATATGCAGGATATTTGGCTGTTTTAATAGGAATTATATTTTCTTATACAAATTTAATTTGGATAGGAATTATATTAGAATGTGTTATATTATTATTTCAACTAATAACTCTTCCAGTTGAATTTAATGCATCGAGTAGAGCGTTAAAAAAAATAAAAGAGTACAATATAGTAGATAATGATGAACTCAAGGGATCTAGAAAAATGTTAACGGCTGCTGCAATGACTTATGTAGCTTCAGTAGCATCAGCAGTACTTCAAATACTAAGATTAGTATTAATCGCACGTGATAGAGATTAAACTTTGCAAATGCAAAGTTTTTTTGTACTTTTAATACTTTATTTATTTTAATATTTTTGGTATAATTATTCATGATAGTAGGTGGTTGTATGAATAAAAGAAATATGATATATGTTTTATTTATATTTATTACATTGTTTTGTTTTAATATAACAGTTAAAGCAGATTATAAAGCAACAGTTTTGATTACTGATGGAGCTAAGTGTGAATTAAGAGCTACATCAACTGGTAAATGTCTTTATAGTAACACTAATTTTAATTCATATGTACCAGGTGTAGTATGGCTTGATACAGGAGATATTGTAACTGTTATAGAAGGCGAAAAATATCCGTCGAAAGATAAATCGCGTTGTGATACTGAATATGTAAAAGTTAATTATTCATTTCAAAATAATCCATCTAAAGTATATACTGGATATTTCTGCAATAGTAATCTTAAAAGAGATGGGTATGTAGAAGAATCTTATATAGAAGAATTTAGAAATGCAGGGTTCCCAGAAAGTTATTTTTCAAAATTATCTATTTTAAAACAAGCACATCCAAATTGGACTTTTAAAGCGATAAATACAGATATAGATTTTAATTATGCAGTAAGTCGTGAGAATGTACTTGGTAATAGTTTATTAGAAGTTGTTGATGGATATAATAATGTCGGTTATTTAAATACGTGGAGTGGTTCTTATAATTATTATAATGATACATTTAATGCTTTTGATGGAAGTACATGGTATCAAGCAAATGATAAGACAATTGCATATTATATGGATCCAAGAAATTTCTTAATTGATATGTATATATTTCAGTTTGAAGCATTATCTTATGAAAAAGATTTACAGAAATTAGAAGTTGTTCAAAAATTGCTTAATGGAGATTATTTAAATAACTATTCCTCATCATTTATTACAGCTGCATCTGAATCAAATGTAAGTCCTGTTTATCTTGCTTCATTATCTAAACAAGAAGTAGGAGGAAGAAGTTATGCAACTACTGCTGTAAGTGGTAAGGCATTTACGTATAATGGTAATAGTTATTCAGGTATTTATAATCCATATAACATTGGAGCTACTAGTGGAACAAATCCTGTTTATAATGGTCTTTATTGGGCGACAGGTAGTGGATATTCTCAAACTTCATATGATAGGCCATGGACTAGCATGGATAAAGCTATTCGCGGTGGGGCTAAATGGATTGGTAAAAATTATATAAATGTTGGACAAAATACTATTTATTTTAAAAAATGGGATGTTGTTGGTAATGATGGATATTTCTCTCATCAATATCAAACTAATATTCAGGCACCAATGATAGAAGGAAACTCAGTTTATAAATCGTATAATGATTCTAATATACTTAATTCATCTTTTGTATTCTATATACCTGTTTATAAAAATATGCCTGCAGAAACTAGTTTACCTAATACTGGAAATCCTAATAATTATTTGAAATCATTAAGTATTAATGGTGAAAATATTTCTTCATTTGATGGAGGAGTTACTAATTATAATTATTATGTAAAAAGTAATATAGATAGTATAACCATTGCAGCAAGCTTAGTTAATAATAGTGCGAAAGTAAGTGGTACAGGGTATGTTAGTTTAACTAGTGATAATACTAAAGTAGAAATTAAAGTAACAGCTCAAAATGGGGATGAGAGAGTATATACGATTAATGTTATTAGAGAACCTAAGACTGAAGATACAACTGCTGATGATAAAATAAGTGTTATGGAAGCATTAAATAATGCTAATATTAAAAATAATGATTTATATTTAATGGGATTTAGTATTAATTCTAATATATCTCAAATAAAAAATAAGCTTGGAAGTAGTGCTTCTATTACTATAAAAGATAACAATGGTAATACTGTTACAGAAGGAATTATTAAAACGGGTTACAGTGTTACAATAAAGACAAATAGTGAAGAAAAAACACTAAAGACAATTCTTTATGGAGATGTTAATGGTGATGGTAAAATAACTGCTGTAGATTATGCTAAAGTAAAAAATTATGTTTTAGGTAGCATTAGTTTAAGTGCCGATCAAATTGAAGCATCAGATGCAAATCACAGTAAGAGTGTAACTGCTGCTGATTATGGAAAATTAAAAAATGTTGTACTTGGTAAGTCAACA
>CAMKQS010000070.1 GCA_946414975.1 uncultured Caryophanales bacterium
AAGTGTCCAAATTTGAAATTGACATTTTTGTCCAAAAAAAGATTGACATTTACAAAACCAAAAAGTTCCAAAAATTAAAATTAGAATATGAATTGTATTAGACAATTTGTAATTCAATGTTATTGGTAATTAATTTATATACTACATAGTATTATATGAATTTAATTATATATAAAAATCTCATATTCAGTCATAATAAAAGACAGTTTTAAATGAAATTCGTAAATTTTTGTGAAAATTAAATGAAAAAGGTTGTAATAATTAATAAAATGTTATACAATTAAATTGTCCTGAAATAAGGATAAGATAACTAATACTGCAATTAGTTCAATTAATGTGAAGGATTTTGATTCTTTTTTGACTTAAATCAGACTCCTAAATAAAACACAGTTTGAAGTGGATAACTGTGTTTTATTATTAATCTGAATTTACTCTGAGTGATACTATCTTATGTGCTTATAAGTAATACTAGCAATACTAGCACTTATAGTAACCCCATTAGTGATGTCTATTATAAAGAAAGCAAGAATTTCAGCAGATAAGAGAAGTATTGATGCATAGGGTAGAAGTATAGAATTAGCTATTGCAGGATATTTACTAGATAATGGAGACTTTCCAACAGATATATTACAATTATCAGTTGAATATTTTGGAGATAGAGTAGTATGTTCAACTACACAATTAAATAGTGATTCTACTATATACTTAGCTGGATGTACTGTTGCAGGAAGAAATGTTGATGGATACATATATGGAAAAGAAGAATCAGCTCCAACACCAACATACACAGTATACAGTATAGGAGATGAAGTAACATATAATAATGTAGATTATTATGTAATTAAAGATTCATCTGCAGCAGAAGAAAATGTAACAATGTTAAAAGCTGAACCACTTACTGTTGCTGAAGTAAATGAGTATGGAGTTGACATGTAAATAGATACACCGGTAGTTCAATAGGAACAGCATATAATCAAAATGGCTATGGAGGCATGGCATATTATTCATCAGAAACTTGTGGATATGTAAATAATAGTTGGATAAAGACAGACTGTATAACAAATTATGCACAATCAGAAGTAAAATATGTAGTAGATACATGGAAGATTACAAAAGCTCCAGTCGCAAGTGAAGCAAGATTGATAACATATGATGAATTAATAGATAATTTGGGATATGAGTGGGGAGTTGTAGATCCGTCTAATGAATGATGGAAGCAATCAGCATTAACACCAACTTGGGTATATAGTAGTTTATATGATTATTGGACAATGAGTCAATTTGATGATTCTGAGGACTGTGTGATGGAAGTAAGGAGACAAGAAAGTCATGCTGGTGGTGTTTTAAATTCAAACGTTGCTGTGCGTCCAGTTATTACAATTAATAAATCTTATTTAAACTAAAAAACAGCGTTATGCTGTTTTAATTTTGACCTAATAATTTACAGTTATAACTATATAGATAATCATTTATAGTATTAATATCATAAATATGTTCTATAAAGCAATATCTTATAATTAAATCAAATACATTGTTTTTAGGTAAAGTATAAGATGCGCTATCTAATAATTCTACTGCTTCATCTTCATTTAGATTAAGAGCTATACATAGTAATATTACAGTATCTTTACTAGGATGATAATTTATATTACTTCTTATTTTAGAAAATAATCTTCTATCTATATTAACTTTATTATATACATCACTATCTTTTAAATTTTTATTATCTATAAATTTAAATAATAATTTTTGAAATTTATTTTCACTTCTATTTTCATTAATATACTTATTAATACTATCATCATTAAGTGCACTATATTCATAAAAAATGTTTTTTTTACTTGCTTTTGCTCTTTTAAAATTCAAATTTTCTAAGTTTTCTTTTATATATAAATCTAATTTTTTATTCATAAATGTCTCCTTTAATGCGACCAAAATAATTTTTTTATATATTATAATTATACCAGAAAGAAGGGAAAATATGAAAGAAAAATTAAATGAAATTAGGAATGATACATTAATTGAAATTAAAAGCTGGAATGGTTTTAAAATTCCTTTTAATGAATCAATAATTATTACTAATAATAAAGAAGTATTTAGATATTATAAATATAAAAGAGAGTCTAAGTTTTTAACTGAAAATAATATTAAAATGGAAGATTTATATTTAGTAAAAAAATTAAGTGACGACAATTTTAAGAAGATTACTAAATATATAGAAGAAAAAATAATTGGTAAGTCTTTTGAATTTGTTTTAGTTAGAGATCATGGTAGTACAATTAATGTTAATTATTTAGATAGTGTAATAAGTATTAAAAATAATAATGAAATAAATAGTGAACTTAGAAAATTAATAAAGGAGATGTAATTATGAAGAAAATGGATGTTGTATTTTTGCTTGATAGAAGTGGTTCTATGTATGATTCAGTATGTGATACTATTGGAGGATTTAATTCATATTTAGATAGTTTAAAGGATAAAGATGATATTAAAGTAACAACTATTCTGTTTGATAATGAATATGAAGTTTTATATGAGAGAAAAAGTATTAAGAGTGTTGAAAAATTAACTACAAAGGATTATTATGTAAGAGGTTCTACCGCACTATATGATGCGATAGGGCTTACAATTAATAACTTAGAAAGTAAAATTAAAAATAATAAAGTTCTTTTTATAATAACTACTGATGGATATGAAAACTCATCAAAAGAATATAATAAAGAAAAAATTAAAAACATGATAGAAAAGCACAGTAACTGGGAGTTTATATATATGGGTGCGAATATTGATTCATATAAAGAAGGTGCTAATATAGGAATAAGATGTGATAATATAGCTAATTATGAAAAAGGAAAAAAAGGAACAAATAAGATGTTTGAAGCATTAAAATGTGCATCTAACATGGTGTATGAAGATAGATTATCAAGTGATTGGAAAAGCAATTTAGAGTAGTAAAAAATTGCTTTTTTTTGTATAATGAAAAGGGTGGTACTATGCCAAATTTTACTAAAGATCAACAAAGTGCGATAGATATGGATAAATCATCTATAATAGTAAGTGCGGGAGCAGGGTCTGGTAAAACTGCTGTTTTATCAGAACGTGTAATTAGAAAATTAAATGATGGAGTAGATATTGATAAACTTTTAATACTTACTTTTACTAAAGAAGCTGCTAAAGAAATGAAAGGTAGAATTAGAAGTAAGATTATAAAAAATAAGTTAGATAGACAATTAGATTTAATCGATGCATCATTTATAACTACTTTTGATTCATATTCATTATACATAGTAAAAAAATATAATTATTTACTTAATGTCAGTAAAAATATTAATATAATAGATAGTTCAATTATTAATATGAAAAAAATATCTATAATGAATGAGATATTTGAAGAGTATTATAAAAATACTAATGACTTATTTGATAAATTAATATCTGATTTTTGTTTTAAAGACGATAATGTATTAATTGATTCTATAATAAAACTTAGTAATTCTTTAGATCTTAAAATAGATAAAGAAATGTTTTTAGATAATTATATTAATGATTATTACAGTAAAGATAATATAGATGAACTAAAAGAGAATTATTTATCTTTAATCATAAATAAAATAGAAGAGATAAAATATAATTTAGATTATTTAATGAGTTATTGTGATGGAAAATATTATGATAAGATATTATCTATATTAGAACCACTTTTAAATTCTAAAGATATAGAAAGTATTAAAAATAATATAAATATTACACTACCTAGATTATCTAAAGCTGATGAATTTTCTAAAAAATATAAAGCTAATATTAGTGATTTAATAAAAGAAATAAAAAAACTATTAGAATATAACTTAGATGATATATATTTGACTAAAGATTATGTTTTAATTATTATTGATATTATAAAGAAATTAGATAGTAAAATATTAGAATTTAAAAAAGAAAATAATTCTTATGAATTTATTGATATAGCTAAAATGGCTATTAAAGTTGTAAGAGATAATAAAGAAGTACTAAATGAACTTAAAAATTATTATAATGAAATAATGGTGGATGAATATCAAGATACTAGTGACCTACAAGAAGAATTTATTAGTCTTATTAGCAATAATAATGTATATATGGTTGGTGATGTAAAACAATCTATTTATCGTTTTAGAAATGCTAATCCTAATATTTTTAAAGAAAAATATATAAATTATGAAAAAAATGATGGTGGTAAAAAGATAGATTTACTTAAGAATTTTAGATCACGTAAAGAAGTATTAGATTCTATAAATAATATATTTAATAAAGTTATGAATATAGATATAGGTGGAGCTGATTATATTAAATCTCATCAAATGGTATTTGGTAATACTAATTATTTGATTGATGAGGTAAATAATTTAACTATATTAAATTATGAAGAAGGAGATTATACTAAGGAAGAAGCGGAA
Source organism: uncultured Caryophanales bacterium (assembly GCA_946414975.1). The sequence continues at coordinate 4,434 of CAMKQS010000070.1, forward strand.
ATATTTATAACAGCTAATGATATAAAGGATAAAATAAAAAATAAGTATCAAGTAATGGATAAAGAAACTGGTATGATGCGTGATATTACTTATAGCGATATTTGTATTATTATGGATCGTAATACAGAATTTTTTAAATATAAACAGATATTTGAATATTTAAATATTCCATTAGTTATGTATAAAGATGAAGTATTATCAGATGGTATAGATATAATTCTTATAAAAAATATAATTAATATAATTATTAAAATATATAATAAATGTTTTGATAAAGAATTTAGATATTATATAGTTAGTGTAGCTAGAAGCTATTTATTTAGTTTTTCTGATCAAGAAATATTTGAATTGTTTAAAGATAGTAAATTATTTAATAATATTATATTTGATAAGTGTAATAATATTAGTAAAAAGATTGATAAAATTAATAACTTAGAATTAATTAATATGATAGTAGATGAATTTGAATTTTATGAAAGAACTACTACAGTTGGTAATATGAATGATACTATAGTAAGAATATATTATTTATCTAATATAGCTCGTAATTTAGATTCGTTAGGTTATTCCTCGTTAGAGTTTTTAGACTATTTAAATAATATAGATAAAACAGAGATTAAATATTCACTAAATACAGATAGTGGTGATAGTGTAAAAATTATGAATATTCATAAATCGAAAGGATTGGAGTTCCCAGTTTGTTATTACACAGGAATGCATAAACCATTTAATATTAGTGATTTGAAAGAATTAATGTTTTATTATGATAAATATGGAATGATTATTCCTGTTTATAAAGATAATTTAAATGATACTTTTGTAAAAGAATTAGTAAGAAATGATTATATAAAAGAAGAAATATCAGAAAAAATTAGATTATTTTATGTAGGATTAACTAGGGCACGAGAAAAAATGATAGTAGTAACGAGTCTTAAATATAGTGAAGAACCATTTAATGAACTTGTAAAGATGAAATATAGGTCATTTAGAGATATTCTAAATTCAATATATAGTGTAATAGAACCGTATATAATTAATGTAGAGGTAACTATTGATAAAAACTATAAAGATATTGTTAATAAAGATATAAATGAATATTTATTGGATGTAGATGACACAATAATAGATAGAAATATTAATATTGAATATAAAATAATGGAAAATTCTAAATTTTCAAAATCAATAAAAGAGGTAATAAGTAAAGAAGAACAAAAAAATATTGATTTAGGTTTAAAAATACATTCTATACTAGAAAATATTGATTTTCATAATCCTAATTATAATAATATAGATAAAAATTATGTACCATTTATAAAAAGCTTTTTAGAAAGTGAAATTATGAAAAATTTAGATTGTAATATATATAAAGAGTATGAATTTAAATATGAGGTTGATAATACTATATATCATGGATTTATAGATTTAATGTTAGAATATGATGATTATATTAATATAATTGATTATAAGTTAAAGTATATTACTTCAAAGGAGTATATAAAACAGTTAAATGGATATAAAGATTATATAGAGAGTATAACTAATAAGAAGGTATATACATATCTTTATTCTATAATAGATAGAAAAATAGTTAGCTTGATTGACAATGAATAATTATGTTGGTAAAATGATTATAAGAAGGTAAGGTGTATATGAAAAAAGCATTTACATTAATAGAAATGTTAGCTATATTACTTATTCTAGCAATTCTTTCTTTAATTTTAATACCAACTGTACAAGAAGGGGTAAAGAAAGCTAAAGATGATACATATAATGCTCAGGTAACGGTTATTTTAAATGCAGCTGAGAACTATTTTATGAATTCTAATTATGTTGTAAATGACAATGAAAAAAAGGTTATTTACTTGAGTGATATTGTTAACTCTGGTTATTTAGATTCTAAAAAAATTGTTAGTCCTGTTGATGAGAGTGAGATGACAGGGTGTGTATTAATAAGTACTTATAGTAATCAGTATCATTATAAATATTTGTCTACATTGGATAAATGTCAAGAATATAGCAATATTATTGAATAAAAATAAACTTCCTATTCATAATAAGAGTAGGAGGTTTTATTATGGAAAAAACTAAATATCAGAATTTAGTTAATAAGAATATGCCTAAAGAAAATAAAGTTTTAAATTGCTTTATAAGTTTTTTTATAGGTGGAATTATGGGAATAATAGGACAGTTATTAATTGATTTTTATTCTACTAATTTAGATATTTCAACTAAAGAAGCAACCTCTTTTATGATTGTTACATTAGTGTTTATTGGTTGCCTTTTTACATCCTTAGGATTTTTTGATAAATGGGTTAAGTTTGCAAAATGTGGGCTTATTATTCCTATTACTGGCTTTGCTCACGCTATGATGAGTGCTGCTTTAGAATATAGAAAAGAAGGATTAGTAACTGGTCTTGGTGCGAATATGTTTAAACTTGCAGGATCTGTGATAGTATTTGGTGTTGTTAGTGCATATGTATTTGGAATACTTAGAATAATTGTAATAGGAGGATAACCTGAAAACAAAAAGTAAATTTATTTTGGCAAAAATGCTAAAAAAAGGGCAG
>CAMKQS010000071.1 GCA_946414975.1 uncultured Caryophanales bacterium
TACTATTTTATAACTTACCATTTGAATTATTTAATTTACGTGTTGCAGATTTCTTATTATTTGTTGCTGCAATAATGTCGATTATATCTGGAATACAATATTATAATAAAAATAAACATTTAATATTTGAAGACTAGTTCTTCAAATTTTTTATTTGCATAAAATTTAGTGGTGATAAATTGAATAATAATCTTGCTAAATTAAAAAAGATAACTATTAATTTTATATATAGAATGTTAATTGTTGTATTAATAACAATAGTATTATTAATATTAATGAAAAAAAATATTAGTTTTAAAAAAGATTTTTATAAGTATGTATATGATACAAATATATCATTTTCAAAAATTAGTAATTTATATAATAAATATTTTAAAGATTTTACTAATAATTTAAATAATAAAAATATAAAAAAAGTATCAAATGAAAAGATAAATTATATAAAAAAAGAAAAATATGAAGAGGGAGTAAGGTTAACTGTTAGTAGTAACTATAGTATTCAAGTACAAGAAAGTGGAATTATTGTTTATAAAGGGTTAAAAGAACCATATGGTAATGTAATAATAATACAACAAATAAATGGTATAGATTTATTATATGGTAATATAGATACTACTAATTATAAAATATATGATTATGTTAATAAAGGAGATATATTAGGTTCATGCAATAATGAATTATATTTATTATTTAAAAAGAATGGGAAAGTAATTGATTATGAAAAATATATTTAAAATACATCCATTAACATATATAGTATGTTTAATATTTATTTTTCTTGGATATTTTAAATTATATTTATGTTTTTTTATAGTTTTGATTGTTCATGAGTCAGGACATATATTATTCTCTTTAATTTTTAAATGGAAAATCAAACAAATTATATTTATGCCACTTGGTTTACTTTTGAAATTTGAAGATAATTTAAATAAACCTTTGATTGAAGAGTTTATAATTTCTATTATGGGAATAATTTTTCAATTAATATTTATATTATTTATTCATAATAATAAAATAATTATAGTAAGTAATATAATATTATTATTTAATATAATACCTGTATATCCTTTAGATGGATCAAAAATTTTAAATATATTATTAAATAAAATAACTAATTTTAAAAATAGTTATTTTTTAACACTCATTGTTTCCTTTTTTACAATTATTATAATATTATTTATATCAATTATAAAATTATCTTTAATATCTATAATTTCAATGTTACCATTATTAAAAAATATAATAGATTTATTTTATGAGAGAAATAAATTATTTATTAAGTTTTTATTAGAGAGATATTTATATAACTTTAATTATAAAAAAAGTATCACTATATATAGTATTAATGATATGAAAAGAGATTATTATCACTATTTTTATATTAATAATAATAAATATAGTGAAAAGGAAATGTTAAATAGTTATTTTAATTATAAAAAATAATTGTTACTATAATTTTTTTTTGATATAATAAAGTATAAGGTAGTGATAAAATGAATGAAAAAAACGTTATAACAAAAGAATATGATTATTCTAATAAAGTACCAATGATAGAGTATATTGCATATTTAGTAAATTATTTTAATGATATATTTGAAAAATTTAAAAAATTAGTAGATGATGATGAAGAAAAAAATAAAATGTTAAAATTAGATTATAAAGATTATCAATATAAAAAGAGTTACTCATCTAAATTTGAAATTAGGATAAATGGCAAAGATTATAATTATATTACTTTAAATGATATTGTATCTTATAAATCAGCAGTTGAAAATGGAAGCTTAAATAATGTAAGAAAACTAACGATAGAATTGATTTTAGATTTTGGAAGAGGAAAAAAAGATAATATGGAAAATCATGAAAACAATTTTGAAATTGTATTTTCACCATATGATATAAAATTTAAAAGAAATTCTAATTATAATGATGAATCAATGGATTTGATAGAGAATAATACAAAAGGAATACTTGATAAATTTCCAACTGTTAATTGCATTTTTTGTACAAAGGAAGGATAGTTTATGTATAATGATAAATTAGAAGTAGCTAATAAAATTATAACTGATAAAGACTTAGAAGAAATATTTGTCAAAATGAATGATGATATGATACTTAATAAACAACTAGCCAATCAAGAAAAGATTCAGAATGAAAAATATGAGTATGAATATCAACATTGGTCATTAAAATACTTTGATGGAAGTTTTAAATGTACAATTAATTTTTATGATGATACTGATATAACATTTGATAATTATGATAATTTTATATCAATATTTAATAGTAGAATCAGTGAAATAAAAGATATGTGGTTAAGATATAATTATAGTTATACAATACAACATGGAAAAGAACAAAATAGTGTTTCTCAACACATATATATGTTTATTTATGAAGATAAAATGAGTATTGATGCTAGTATTAGTAGTTTAGATAATAAGATGAATGATATCTATAAATTAATAAAAGATAAAATTGATCATGCTAATGTTAAATATGATAGGATTATAAAAGAAAAAAATAAAATATCCACTAAAGTATCATTTGCAATCGGAATTATACCAAGTTTGGTTATTTGTACTTTACTTGCTCTTATTCCAGTTGTAAGGCATATTTATTCAATAACAATACTTTCTTATCCTATATTAGTGTTATTACTAACTTTTGTAATAGGTGCAACTTTTTCTGCATCTAAATTAGAACCATATTATAAAAGTATAATGCCAAAGAAAAAATATGATGGTTATGATTCATATAGAGGTAAGAGTATCTATAAAGATGATATTGATAATTTTGTAGGTACAAGTGAAATAATTATTGGTAAAAATGTAAATAATATTCACAATAGAAAAGAAATAGAAGAAGTAGAAGAAAAATATAGTAAAAATATCCCATATTATATACTTACACTAATTGTATTATCTATTGTTGTGGTAATAACAGGTTTTTTTATATAATATTTATAGTGATGTTAAGATTGAAATTAATGTGATAAAAGAAGGTAGTATCATGGTGATAGTAATTAATAATAGATTGTAATAAAGATATATTATAAATTATATTAGACTAGTTTTTACTAGTTTTTTTTCATATATTAAAAATATTTTCATAAATTTAATTAGAGGAGATGTTTATGAAGATAATATTACCATTTAAAAAAGATGTATTGCTTAAGGATAATGTTTATGAAATTACTAGTATTTCACTTGAAAATCAGTTATCTATTAATGAGTATTTAGTTCAAGGAACTTTATATGTAACAGGGGAATATAGAGTATCAGATGCATCAAATACTGTTTTACCTTTTAACTTAGAATTACCTGTATCTATTTCTCTTGATGATAATTATGATACTAGTAATGCGAAATGTGATATTGATGATTTCTATTATGAAATTATTGATAATCAAAAAATATCTATATCAGTAGATATTAGTGTAGATAAATTAAAGCAAAGAGAAATTATTGATGATAAAAGAGAAATTAATGTTATAGAAGATAGATGTATAGATATGGATGAAGAAACTTATGATAAAGTAGTTGAAAATAGTAAAGTAGATAATGATAAAAAAGAAGTAAAAGAAAATAGTATAAATTCTCTATTTGATAAACTAGATAACAATGAGAATTATAAATCTTATTTAATATATATAATAAGAGAAAATGATACACTAGATAATATATTAGAAAAGTATAATGTAGATATAGATATAATTAAAGAATATAATGATATTAGTGATATTAAAGTAGGAGATAAAATAATTATTCCATCTAAATGATTGAAATAAAACAGTTAATAAAAAGAAATAATATAAAGGTGTTAAACTATAGAAAGAGTAATAATAATATAATTATATCTAATAGTAATAATAAATATATTATAAAAAGGGGAATTTATAATAAAAAAATAATGGATTATTTAAATAGTAGAGGTTTTAATTATTATCCTGATATATATGATTATAATAATAAATATCAACTTATAAAATATGTAGAAGATAGTAATATACCAAAAGAAAAAAAGATTAATGATTTAATAAATATTGTAGCTTTACTTCATAAAAAAACTTCTTTTTATAAAGAAGTAGATGAAGTTGAATATAAAAAGTTGTATGAAGATTTACTTAATAATTGTAGTTATTTAAAAGAGTATTATAATGATTTAATATCAATTATAGATAGTAAAGTTTTTATGAGCCCAAAAGAGTATTTACTTGCATCAAATATAACTTTAATTTTTGATAGTATTAGTTATTGTGAGGTACAAATAAATAAGTGGTATGAAATAATAAATAGTAAAGATAAAACACGTAGAATGCGTGTTTGTGTTATTCATAATGATTTAAATTTAAAAAATTTTATAAAAGATGATAAAGATTATTTAATAAATTGGGATAAATCTAAAATTGATATGCCTATATTTGATTTATATAAATTATATTTAAGATGTAATAATAATTATGATTTTATAGAAATATTAAGGAATTATGAGAAAAGCTATCCTCTTTTAGAGGATGAGTTACTTCTTTTATATATATTGATTAGTATGCCAAGTATAATAAAATTTAATAGAAATAATTATGATACTTGTATAAGTATAAATAAAGAGATAAATAAATTATTAAAAACTAGTAATCTTATTAAAAATTATAAAAAATCACCATAGACACTTAAATAGAGCAAAAAAGCAAATAGTTGCGAATAAGAATATTAAGAATACATTAAATCTTGTTATAATAATTAAGGTAAGTAGTATTTGATATGAAAGTAAAATTAAGCATATAAAGGCAATTATCCACCAAATAACATTACCACAGAAAAATTTCATAATACCACCTATTATAATATAATAAAAAAATAGTACATTAAGTAATTAAATTGTCATAATTAATTTTTATTCTCTCTGTAATTATTTTACAATCTTTATCTAATTTAGTAATTTCATTAATTACTTTTTTTATTTTTCTTCTTTTTATGATAAAACATATATAGTTACTAAATGTAGCTATCTTTTCATTTTTATAGTGTTTTTTTATTATATTTATATTATTAGATTTAATAATTATTAATATATTTCCAAGTGCAATTTTTTCTTCTAAAACACTTCCAGTATATGAACCTACTATAGAACCTGTTATAAAACATATTATTTTGAATATATCTTTATTTATATTAGTAACTATTATACCAATAACTAAAATCCATAATGTTGCAACCATACCTTGAAGAAGTGCACCTAATTTTTTTTTACCATTAGCTACTACAATAATTCTAAGTGTTGCGAGTGTATTTTCTAATATTTTGGATATAAATATATAAAGATATATCATATAATCACCATTAATATAATTTACAAAATAAAATATATTTATACAATTAAGAATAGGTTATTTTTTTATTTATTATGCATATATTTTATTAGGTGAGTAAATGAAAATAGGGGATTATGTAACTAGAAAATCATATAATAATGATATTATATTTAAAATAATAAATATTGATAATGATATATATTATTTAAAAGGAGTTAGTGTTAGATTATGTGCAGATAGTAGTGTTGATGATCTTGTATTATGCGATATAAAAAGGGATATAGAAGAAAATCGAGAATTTTTAGATAGAATAAAGGATCATAAGTTAGAAAGAGGAGATTATTTTTATTTACCTGGTAAGATATTACATTTAGATGGAGATAGAGATTATTTAGGAAAATGTTTAAAGTATTATGAAGATATAAATATAATGGCTATGGGTGTTGTTTTAAATGAAAAAGAAATGCCTGATAGAATTTATGATTTATTAAAAACATATAATCCAAATATATTAGTTATTACAGGACATGATGCTTATTATAAGAAAAAGGGAGATATAAATAATTTAGATGCATATAAAAATAGCAAAAATTTTATTGAGACTGTAAAGAGTGCGAGAAAGTATGAAAGTAGCCATCAAAAATTAATTATAATAGCTGGTGCATGCCAGTCTGATTATGAAGATTTAATAAAAGCAGGAGCTAATTTTGCATCTAGTCCTAAAAGAATAAATATTCATGCACTAGATCCTGCTATTATTGCTTCACGTATGAGTATGTCTGATAGTAATAGTGAAATAAATTTAAAAGATATAATAGAAAATACTAAATATGGTTCAGCTGGAATGGGTGGAATTATTACAAAAGGTACCATGTATAGAGGTTATCCGAGATGACAATATATGAAATTAAGAAAAAAATGCAAAAAAATATAGGTCGTGATGTATATATTAGGTACAATTTGGGTAGAAATAAATATGAGGATTATAAAGTTAAAATTAAAGAATTATATGATTATATTTTTATAGTTGACAGTGAATTTGGAATAAAATCATTTAGCTATAGTGATATTATGACTAAAACTATTCATATTGACTATTAATTCTTTAAATGCTATAATTCTCGTATGGGGCCGTCTAGTTTCGACGGGTATGTATGAGTATAAATTGCAAGTCGAATGTGCACGTTACGCACAAAAGAAAAATAACTGGAAACAGAATTAAAAACGCATTTGCTAGACTTTTCGCTAGAAACAGTGTAGCTTTCGCCTAATTTAGATTATAGGTATGCACTTTCTAATAGTTTTTCCTAAGGATTATTAGAAGGTTCGATTATTTAGGATATATTATAATATTGCTTAGTTATTATAATGAATATTTATAAGCTTGAATTAAGTTAATTTGTTAATTTTTATAACTTAGTTGACTTTATAAATTAACTAAACTTGTAGACGTTTATATGTTTATATATTCGGACAGGAGTGCAATTCTCCTCGGCTCCACCATTA
>CAMKQS010000072.1 GCA_946414975.1 uncultured Caryophanales bacterium
GCAATAGATGGTTTAATCATTTCAAATTTTATACTTTGTTTTAATTCAGCTCTAATTTCTTCACTCATTAATTTTCCGTCTATTACTTTTTCCATAATTCCTCCTTATAAATAGGAAAATTTGATGTAATATCTAATACTTCTTTCTTTAATTCATCAAAGCTTTTCCTACCGTATAAACATTGTACCATAATATTGGCAATCATTTCAAATTCTTTTTCCTTAAAACCTCTTGAAGTCATTGCTGGAGTACCAATACGAACTCCACTTGCAACGTTCATACTATTTTTCTCACCAGGAATTGTATTTTTATTTACAGTAATATTTATTTCATCTAACATTTCTTCAGCTTCTTTTCCAGTTAATCCAATAGATGTTACATCTAAAAGCAATAAATGATTATCACTACCATCAGATACAATCTTAATATTATTCTTTTTAAATACATCCACAAGTACCTGAGTGTTTTTGATTACTTGATTGATATATTCTTTAAAATCATCTTGTAACGCCTCGTAGAAACATTCTGCTTTTGCAGCAATCACATGCATTAATGGTCCACCTTGAATTCCTGGAAATATAGTTTTATTAATTTTCTTTATAATATCTTCATCATTAGTAAGAATTAATCCTCCACGAGGTCCACGTAGTGTTTTATGAGTTGTTGAAGTTACAACATCTGCATATGGAATTGGCGATGGATGATTTCCAGTTGCAACTAATCCTGCAATATGAGCCATATCAACCATTAAATAAGCACCAACTTTATCTGCAATTTCACGAAAACGTTTAAAGTTAATTTCCCTTGAATATGCCGATGCACCAGCTATAATCATCTTTGGTTTAGTTGATAAGGCAATTTCTAATACACTATCATAATCAATTAATCCTGTATTACTATCAACCTTATAATCAACTATATTATAATCAATTCCACTAAAACTTACTTTAGAACCATGTGTTAAATGTCCACCATCAGTTAAATTCATACCTAAAACAGTATCCCCAGGCTTTAATAATGCACGATATACAGCCATATTAGCAGAAGAACCACTATGAGGTTGAACATTTGCATACTTACATTTAAATAGTTTGCAAGCATACTCTATCGCAATATTTTCAATAGTATCAACATTTATACATCCTCCGTAATATCTTTTTTTTGGATACCCTTCTGCATATTTATTAGTAAATATACTTCCCTGTAATTTTAAAATATCAGTAGATACATAATTTTCTGAAGCTATTAATTCTACATTATCATTTTGCCTTTTAAACTCATTATCAAGAGCTTCTTTTATTCTTTTATCCATTTAATCACTCCCACTTTCTTCTAATAATAAATCAAAGTCCGATTTATATAGTTTATCTTGTTTTACTCTATATTTTTCAAACTCAGTCAATGCTTTGTCCCTTGCTATTTCGTGTGATATTTTTCCAGCATCTTTCAATATATCTCTATCATCTGCAAGTAAAAATTTATCTATCCTTGTGGCCCAATCTTCCATTGTCATTGGAATATTTCGTTTTGCTCTTGATTCAGCTAAATCTAAAAATGCAGAAACAATTAATTCTAGTTGCTCTAATTCTTCCTTTGATAAATAATTTTTAGCAATTACTACATCTGTTTCTAGAATTTTTCCATTAGGAGAATTCATCCAAGATGTAAGTCCCATATTATTTTTTTCAGAATCAGCACGATTATATATTATCTCTGCTGCAGTTTGATGGGAAATTGAATAATGAATTTTATTTTGAACTTTTTTGAAAAACTTAATAGTTGTTGGTGCCTTCGAATCATAATCTACACTAGTTGCATATATATCTGTAATTTTTTGATAAAATCTTCTTTCAGATAATCTTATTTCCCTTATTTCAGCAAGTAATGAATCATAATAATCCTCATCAAAAAAAGATCCATTTTCCATTCTTCGTTTATCAATTATATATCCTTTTTTAGAAAACTCTTTTAATATATTTGTCGCCCATCTTCTAAATTGAATAGCTTTATCAGAGTTAACTCTATAACCTATAGAAATTACCATATCTAAATTATAATACTGTACATTTCTTTTTACTTCTCTATTACCTTCATTTTGAACTAGTAAGAATTTCTTACTAGTTGAATTTTCATCCATTTCGAAAGCATTATATATATCATTTATATGCATAGTAATATTATTTCTAGTTGTATTAAAAAGTTCTCCAATTGCTTTTTGTGTTAACCACAAATCACCATTTTCAAATCTAACTTGAATTCCTCTATCATGTGTTTGTCTTTCAAAAATCAAAAATTCAGCACTACTACTTCTAACTACTAAATTATTAGTCAATTGAATCAACTCCTTACACACTATAATATATTATTAATAATTTATTTTTTATATTCAAATATTACTGGAGACGTAGAAAAAGCTTGTACTAACGGTGTCTTATTATCATAATTAATTTTATAATAATGGCATATAAACGCCGTTAAATTTACTCCACTTGTAACACATATAATATTATCAGAATCATTATACTCATTAATAATATCTTCTATAGCATCTATATTTCTTTTTAAAAATTCTTCTATAGTTTCACCCTTTTTAAATTCATTAAATCTATCTTCATAAATAATGTCAACACTTAAATTTTTATTTAGTATTTCTGCTGTATGTTTACATCTTAAATATGAAGATGTAATAATTTTTGTAACATTTAATTTTGCTATTTTACTAGATAACAGATCTGCATCTTTAACACCATCTAAAGTAATATCATCTAATTGTCTTAAATTAATATCATTTAAATTACTAAAATCACGTTCTGCATGATGAACATAAATTATTTTCATAATCCTCCTAAAAATTAAACATTAACCATTCTGTTTTAAATGCCATAAGTAATCCTATTATAATCATTATAATACCACCTATAAGATGAGAGTATTTACTATATTTATTAGATATACCTGTCACTTTAAATGTAATCATAGCAATACTAAATACGATTATATCATCTATCATAAAGAATAATAAATACAAGAAGAAATATAATGCAGTAAGCGGAGCTGATACATTATTCATAGCTATTATATTAGTAAACATAACAGGTAACCCTGCAGAACAAGCAAGTTCAATTAAGTTAACTGAAAACGCTAGAAATATTATACCAAAGAAAGCAAAGATAAAACTTTTTTCTGCCAATATTTTTTTAATTTTATCAATTATTTTTCTTCTCTTTTTAGCATCAGTAACATCACATCCAACATCTTTTTTTCTACTTTTAAAATACGATCTTAAATTAATTATTCCACCTACTAATGCGATTAGGGCAATAATATATTTAAACCATGTTTGTATAATTGCAGATGCTACTTGAAGATATGCAAGCATAAATAATAAATAAACTAATGCGGATGAAATAATAAATGTAAAGCCTAATATCCACATACGTCGTCTATCTTTTAAATTAATTAGCATAGTAATTAAAAATAGTAAAATCCACATAGCACATGGATTAAATCCATCTACAAGACCAATTACTATAGATACAAGTGGAAGAGATACTTTTTTTACATCTACCTTACCAATTAAAGGTAATTTTTTTATACTTGATTTTTTTATAATATCCTTATTCTGTTTCTTACATTTAGAAACATTTTTTTTATTTAATATTGCATCTACTACATCACAATAATCACTACCATGATACTGCTCAATCAAAGATTCAATATCACTTTCGGTACTGCTACTAAATCCAATAATATAATCATTTCCAACAACAGTAATTGGAACATAACTTTCCTTTATCTTAAGACCATCTCTAACTTGTTCAGTTACAGACATACTTTCATGAATTTCATACTCTTTTACCTTTATATAATCATATTTTTTCTTTATTTTTTTTAAATACGCTCTTTCTTCTTTACAATGCGGACATGATGAACTATGAAATAAATAAAGTTTCACGTCCTTTGCATTTACAAAAGAAACACTGAAAAAAATTGCAAAGAAAAATACTAAGCTATAAACTATTTTTTTCATCTTAATCACTCAAAAACTTTCTAATTTCTTCTTTAGTATGTTCTCCAACTAATCTTTTATCACCTTTAATATATACTGGAAGAATATCGGTAACATTATATTTATCAACTATATCAGTATCAATATCATAATCATAATCGATAATATCAATATTAAGTTCACTAGCTACTTCATTAAATCTACTTTTCATAATTAAACAACTACTACACCATATCGCACTTATTCTAATTACTTTCAACTTTAACACTCCTTAGTTTTTCAATACACTCTTTAAAATGTTTAATAAAAAACTCTAATTCTTCCTTAGTAGTTTTATAAGACAAACTAACTCTTATGCTACTACTTGCTCTATCTTTAGAATTAGTAAGTGCCATAACTGCCTTAGATATCGTAGATACTGAGCATGCTGATTGAGTTGAAATATATATTTCAAATTCTTCAAGCGAGTGCAGTAAAACCTCAGGTTTTATACCTATAACACTCATATTTAATATTTGTGGTATACACTTATCATTACTATTTATATATACATTATCAACTTTAGATACTTCTTCTTTTAAATAAGCATTTAAATCTTTTACATAATTATATTTTTCATCAATTTTATCAAGCGCAAGTCTTAATGCTTTAGCTAAAGATACAATTAACTCTGTTGCTGGAGTACCACTACGATAACTTGTAGTACTTTTACCGCCATGAATTAAAGGAGTTATACTTACATTTTTCTTCTTAATTAAGCATCCAATACCTTTAAAACAAAATATTTTATGTCCCGAAAAACTTGCAAGATCTACATTAGTTAGATCTACTTTCACTTTTCCAATAGCTTGTGTTATATCAGAATGAAAATAAAGTGACTTATATTTTTTTAGCATTTTACCTATACCTTCAATATCTTGCCTAACACCTATTTCACTATTAACACAACCAATGCTTACAAGTATAGTATCATCGGTTATCAAATTTTCTAAATCATCTAAATCAACTAATCCATCAGCATTTATTTTTACAAAATCAACTTTGTATCCTAAATCTACTAAATAGTTAATTGGTCCATATATAGATGAATGCTCAAAAGGAGTTGTAATAATATGTTTTTTATTAGGGTGACTAAAACATATTCCTTTTATAACAGTATTATTTGCCTCACTAGCTCCACTTGTATATATAACCTCATCAGTTTTTACATTCAAAAGTTTCGCAATCTGTTTAGTAGAAGCATTAATTAAATTGTTTGCCTCAATTCCATATTTATGTAATGAATTAGGATTCCCTGCATAATTAGTTGCTTTAACAAAACTATCAATAACTTCATCTGAAGCTTTAGTAGTTGCACTATAATCTAAATAAACCATTTAACCACCAACTTTCACCATTCTAATTATAGCATTTTCAAAATACCTTTGTAAATGAAAAATAGTTGAAAACTATTCAACTATAAATTATTTATTATTTAATTTCTTATTTTTTTTATAAAATCATCTATATTATTTTCTAAATTATCTTTTAATATATAATCACTAAAACCAATTTCAAGGTAATGCTCTTTTATATTTTCCTTATTCTTCTCTAGCATAACAATAACCGGAATATCAAAATTTGAAATATTTTTTAATTCATCCAAAACACTTTTCGCACTACCTTTTACTGTATCATCATCGAGAATAATATAATCATATTTTTCGCCTACACGAATTCTATTAATTACATCAAGGCCATACATAGTTCCAACTGCATTAATAGAATTATTCGAAAATGCTTTTTTCTCTTTATATAATAAATTTAAATCATCATCCATTATTAAAACAGTGCCATCATCATTTAAATTTTTATCTCTTTTTATCTTTTTTTCTTCAGCTATTTTTTGATCGATAACTATAATGAATTCTGATCCTTTATCTACCTCGCTTTTAATCATTAAACTTCCACCAATAATATTTATTATTTTTTTAGAAATATTTAAATCGACATCCATTTTGTTTAACTTTTTCTCATCTTCTTCATCGAGTTGTTTATCAATGGTAAGAATATCATTAACTTGCTGAATATTCATACCTACTCCTGAATCTTCAACAGTAATAATTAAACGGCACATATCATATTTTATCATTACACTAATATTTATATCTATAAAACCTTTTTTAGTATTCTCAACAGAGTTTATTAATACTGACATAATCGCTTGTTTTAATTTTATATAATCACCATAAAGATATTTAGGCATTTCACTACTAATATAATAATTATATGCAACATTCTTACCAATCTTATCTTTAATAAATAAATTTATCTCTTCAAATAATCTTCTTGCATCATATTTAGAATTAGTAATTTTTATTTTTCTAACATCTATATCGGTCACATCTAATATATTGTTTACAACATACGATATTTGCCTTGTATTATTTTTAATCGCACTTACAACATCTTCTAATTTAACATACTCATTTTCTACATCAATCATATTGACTAATGAATCAATATTACTTATTGGTTTTCTAACTTCTTGAGTCATTCTAAATAGTAAATTCGATCTTTCCTCGTTATTCTTCTCTAATATATCTTTATTTCTATTAAGTTCATTAATAACCTTAACAT
>CAMKQS010000073.1 GCA_946414975.1 uncultured Caryophanales bacterium
AATTATAATATTCGATATAAATAGATAAAATCCTTTTTATTTTATAAAAAAAATAACATCAATTATGATGTTAAATTCTTTTATAATTATATATTCATATTTTCTATTACTTGCATAAATTCATTTTTTATTTCAGATAGTCTTTCCTTAGTATTAGATTCAAATCTTATTGTAAGTATTGGTGTTGTATTACTTCCTCTAATAAGAGCAAATCCATCATCAAATTCTACTCTAATACCATCTATATCTATATAATTATATCCTTTATTAATAACATATTCTTTTATATTATTTATATACTTATCTTTATTATCAATGTTTATTGGATATTCTATATATTCGTTTTCATAATGGTTAAAAACACTAAGTAAATCACTTAATTTATAATCTACATTAGCTAACATTTCAATTAATCTTACTGCAGCATATATTCCATCATCAAATCCAGGCCATTTATCTCTGAAGAAAATGTGTCCTGAATATTCTCCACCTAATAAATAGTTATTTTCTTTCATTTCTTTATTAGTATATGATGATCCTGTTTTATAAATACATGGTTTAATATTATTATCATTACATGCATCTATAAGCATTTTGGAACATTTAACATCAAACAATAATTTATCAAGAGTATCTTTCATATATGTACTTAAGAGTGCAAGATAATAATCAGCTGTATAGTATTCTCCTAAGTTATCAACAAAACCTACTCTGTCTGCATCTCCATCAAATGAAACTCCTAAATCACAATTAAATTCAACAACTTTCTTTCTTAAATCTTCCATATTTTCTTCTTTTGAAGGATCTGGATGATGATTTGGAAAATTACCATCAGAGTCACAATAAATATAAATAGGTTCTATGTTTAAATTATCAAAAACATCTTTAACAATTACACTTGCTGTTCCATTTCCACAATCTATAGCTACTTTTAATTTTCTTTTTATATCAATAGAATTTTTTATTAATGATAAATAATCTTCTTTTACATTATAATCTATTATGCTTCCATTTCCACTTAAAAAATCTTCTTTTTTTATAAAATCTCTAAGTTCTCTTATTTTTTCTCCATATGCATTTCCAATATTATCAAAAGAAACTTTATAACCATTATATTCTTTTGGATTATGGCTTGCTGTAACCATTATACCTGCATCAAGACCTAATTTATACTTAGCACAATAAAACATAGGTGTAGTAACAAGTCCTAAATTTATAACATCTACTCCACTTGATGTAAGACCTTTAATTAGTTTATCAGTTAAATAAACACTCGATAATCTGTTATCATATCCAACAACTACTTTACTATAACCTTTAAATTGTACAAATGAACCAAAGCCAAGTCCTATTTTATAACTAACATCTGGAGTTATTTCGTCTCCTACTATTCCTCTTAAATCATATTCCTTAAACAAACTATCTTTTATATTTACCATTATATACTCTCCTTTATTAATCTTTTATATTCATTTACTCCTGGCTGATTATATGGATTTATTCCCATTAAATACCCACCTATTGCACAACTAACCATAAAAAAGTAAATTAAACTTCCTATGTTTTTTTCATTCAATTTATCTATATTAATTATTATGCTAGGCATTTTATATGATTTTGCAATATTAAGCATAGCTATATTATTAATTTTATTAAGTGATTTATCTAATATTTTGACATCTTTATTATTAACAACATTAATGACTGTTGAAAAGAATAAATTCTCTCCTTCATTAAAATACTGTCCTAGTGAATGCATATCTCTTGTATTAAATACACTTATAGGAAATATTCCAGATTTTTTCTTTCCTTGTGTTTCTGCAAATAACTGTTTTAACCACTCATTAAAATATATAAACCTCTCATCATAAATAGTAAATGCTTCTATTTTCTTTCCATCTTTATAAAGCATATCTCTAATTACTGCATATATAAAACATTTATCTATACTCTTTTCACCTAATCTATAACCATCTAATAATTTTTGTATATCTACCCCACTTACTGCCATAGGAAGTAATCCTACTGCAGTTAAAAGTGAATATCTTCCACTTATATCAGGTATATTAAATTTCATATAATTGTTTTTATTGGCTATATTTAAAAGCTTGCCTGTTTTTTTATTAGTAGTAATAATAATCCTTTTTCTAAGTTCTTTATCGCTATACTTATTTTTCATAAGTTCTAAAACTTTAGAAAATGTATAATTAATTTCTAGAGTATTACCACTTTTACTAATTACATTTACAATTACTTTTTTATTTTTTATATATTCTAAGATATTAGCTAAGCTATTACTATCAAAGCTATATCCTGTATATATAATTTCTATATCTTTTTTAAATTTGTTTTCAAATAGTGAAGTAATTGCTTTACTTCCCATATATGATCCACCAACACCAATAATTAAAAAAACATCACAATTATTTCTTATAAATTTACTTACTTTTATTATTTTTTCTATTTCTTTAGTTGAAATACATTTATCTATGTTAATAAATTTATCTGGTCCTTCTTCTTTTTTTAATCTCTCTTTTATTTTATGGATATAAAGTTTATAATCATTTATACCATCTATATTCATAAATGTCTTAAAATCATATTTAATCATAATTAAAATACTCCTATATTCTCACTAAAATTTTTAAATATATCAATTGTATCCGTAATTATTTTTTTTATAAATTCATCTTCTAATGTTTTTATTTCATTTCTTAAGTCTAATATAAATCCTCTAATTATTTCATATTCACTACTAATTATTTCATCATCATTATGTAATTCTTTATAATTTTTTGCAAAATGACTCATATTATGAATTATTGAATTATGTTTTATTTTTTCTAAACTAATTTCTCTTATTCTATTATTTGATAATTTATTATTCATAATTATATCTAAATAATTATCTACTGAATTATTCAAATCTTTTAACATATTATATTCTAATAAAATACTATTGTTTTCTAAATTTATATTCATATCTTTTTGATATGATATTAACATATAACTCTTAGATATTTCATAAGTATGATATAAATTATCTAAATCAAGTGATATCATTTCAAATAAGTATGTCATATAACATCTTATTGCGTCTTTATTCGTAATAAAATTCTTTAATTCAGATTCATATTTATCTTTTTTATTATATGATAAATAATCTATTTCTATTTTATCTATATTATTTATTTTGTACTTTAATGTATTAACAAGCATATCCTTATCAAACTTATTTATTGTTAGTGAATTTATCTCATTACTTATTCTATCAATTTCCAGTGTTAATTTTCCTATATTATCAGCATTTCTAATTAAGTATTTGTTTATTTTTTCTTCCGTTTCTATTTTCTTTATATCTATCTTTTCTGTAAGTGATTTTACTATATTAATTTTCTTTTTTAATAGCGCGAAATTATGGTTTTCTAAAATATTTTTTTTATTTATATAATAATCTAATTCTTTTTTTAATATATCACGTGTTCTTATATCTTTTTCTTTGCTCTTTTCAAATGTTAATATATCTATATATAACTTTCTAATATCTATTAATTTTAGTATTATTTCTTGATCTAAATATTTATTAAAAAAAGATTTATTTAAACTATTAATTTTATCTCCACTATCGTTTTTAAAGATATTTTCTAATATAGTAAACACGTATTCCACCTCTATAATAAGAATAACATATTTTTATGATTTATACAATTTATTTTGTTAAATATATCTCCACTTAATTTATTTTTTTCTTTCTTTTTACAATGATTTTTTCTAAATTTTCATCATCTATATTAGAATGAGTGGTACAGTATGTTTTTACATCATTTAAAATATCGCTAATATCATATTTTGATATATCATATTTCATTTTCTCCATTTTATTTATAATAGCATTCTTACCAGAATGAATACCTATTATTATATTATCTGTATATATACCATAATCTATAGGATTTATAATTTCATATGTTTCTTTATTATTAATAACTCCCGCTTGATGTATTCCTGCTTCATGTTTAAACGCATTAGCACCTACTATTGGTTTATTATTTTGTACATATGAATGTGTAATTTCTTGAACATATTTACTTACTTCCATTATCATTTTTTTATTAATCGTAGTCTTTGATTTGAAGTAATCATATCTAGTATCAAGAGCAGCTACTATCTCTTCTAGTGCAGCATTACCTGCACGTTCTCCTATACCATTAATTGTGCATTCTACTTGTTCAGCACCTACCTTAATAGCTGATAAAGAATTAATAGTAGCTAATCCTAGATCATTATGACAGTGAATGGATAAACAAACATCATTAATGTACTTACTATTTTTCTTAATATATTTTAAAAATTTCATAAATTCATATGGAACTACATACCCTACTGTATCTGGTATATTTATTGTAGTAGCACCTGAACTAATAGCAATATCTATTATTTCTACTGCAAAATCTTTATCTGTTCTTGTTGCATCTTCTAGTGAAAACTCTATATCATCACATTTGCTTTTAGCATAACTAACATATTTTTTTACTATTTCTTTTATCTGTTCTTTATTCTTTTTTAATTTATACTTCATATGAATATCTGATGTAGCAATAAATGTATGTATTCTTTTATTTTTAGCACCAGATAAAGCTTCTATTGCTAAATCTATATCATTCTTATTACAACGTGCAAGTGATGTAACTATACTATTATTTACTACTTTAGATATCTTTTTTATTGCCTCAAAATCATTTTTACTACTAGCAGCAAATCCTGCTTCTATTATATCTACACCCATCATATCAAGTTTTTTGGCAAGGGTCACTTTTTCATTAATGCTCATAGAGCACCCTGGTGATTGTTCACCATCTCTAAGTGTTGTATCAAATATTTTTATCTTTCTCATAATCATCCTCCATCAAAAAAAGCCCATTACTATAAAAATTTGTATAGTAATAGGCTAATAACCATAAATATCCATGCAAAAACTACCTATTACTATTCAGTCGTAATAATAGGCATAAGAGATTATTTAAATTATGTGAATAATTACTCATATCAATCATCTCTTTTCTTAAATAGAATATATCACTAATCAATATTTATGTCAATTAATTTGATATTATTTTTTTATTATGTTATTATTACAATGGAGGTAATTAGTATGGGAATAATTAAAGATATTAAAAATAAAAAAATATTAAATGAGATTAATAAACTTAATGGTAATAAACTTCAAATTTTTGGGTGCGTAGAGGGAATATATAGAGCTTCATTAAATGTTAACTATGAAAAAATAAAATTACCAAATGGCATTAAAAGCACTATTCATCTTTATAATAATGACAATACTTTGCAAATTTTTTTTACAAATGAAAATAATGAAAAGTTTGCTGTTGTTGAATGTTTAAAAACAGAAAAAATGTTGGAAGAACATAAAAAACAAGAAGAAATTAGAAAAAAAGAAGCTGAACTAGCAGAAGAAAAGAGATTGCTAGAACAAAAAGAAGTTGAAAGAAAAAGAAAAGCGATGAAAGAACTTAATGATAGAATTGCTCAAAGAAGATTTGAAAGTTATATTGATTTTTTAATTACTAATGGTGCGAATAAAGAAATAATTGAATTAGAACCTGTTAGAAAATTAATTATGGGGATTATAAAAAATGGAGATCCAAGAGTAATAATGGATGGAAGATCTCCAATTGTATATAAAACACCAAATAGTGATGGTACTTTTGAAATAGCCGGAAGATTAAATGGACCTATTGCTAGTGATTTTTATAACATTAGTTATTGTAATGATGACGATCCTTCTCACTTTATTAAAATAACTAATGAAAGAAAAAAAAGACTTCATTATTCTATGGATGACCCAATTGGTGATGCATATGATGTAACTATACTTAATACGACTTATATCGATAAAAATGGAGAAATCGTCAATGAAGATACTAAAAGATATTAAAAAACTGTATAAAATTTATACAGTTTTTTATCGTTTAATTTTTAATATTTTTCTTACATTATCATAAGCAGTTTCAAAATTATCCATCTCAATATTATGCACATGAATTGGTGTATATAAAGCAAGCTCATTACTTATATCTCTATATACTTTTTGTTGATTTACACTATTCTCTAAACTAAACGCTTGATAATTATGATGTGATTCTCTAGCAAGTCTTTGTCTAAATAATTCTACGTTTTCTAAATATACTGAAAAATAATGAATATCATACTTTAATTGTGACAAATCATCAACTAACTCTCTATATACATCAGTAAAAGAATATTTCTTATAACCTAATCTTGCATAAACTTCTTCTGTCATAAATGTTCTATCAAATATCAAATCCATTGGAATATCTTGCATTTTATATAAATAATTAATTAATGATTTATACATTTTTATACTATATTTCTTCCCATTGATTGTCTTATCATTTTGCCCTGATAATCTATATAAATTAGCACCCTTTATATTCTCTCTTAAATAATTGGCAAGTGTTGTCTTACCTGTTCCTTGTGGTCCCTCTATTATTATTAATCTATTATCTTTCATATAAACCTCCCTAATATTAATACCATAATAAGTATAGCATAATTTTATAATTATTA
>CAMKQS010000074.1 GCA_946414975.1 uncultured Caryophanales bacterium
GAGCACCTGCCCTGCACGCAGGGGGTCAAGGGTTCGAGTCCCTTATTCTCCACCATTATATGAAATATACCGTTGATATTCAACGGTTTTTTGTTTGAAAAAATTATGTTTTTAATGTTATAATAAATGCTAGAAAGGATTTATACTATGAAATTAAATTTTTCTAATAATGATTATAAGAATAAAGCTATTAAAACTATTTCTAATTCTATTAAAGATATACGTTCATTATCAAGAGAAAATGCATTTATTATTTTAATACATGGTATATCTTTTGAAAATTTGGAAAATTTATGTAGTAGTGTTGCTGATAAGTTAAATATTACTATTAAAGATGCCTACAATATAATACAGCATCCAAATAATAATATTAAACATATAATAATAGAAAGTGCATATGAACTATTAAAAAATAATAAACATATGGGAGAAAAATATACTGTTGATAATAAGTTTAATTTAAGCAGTTGGATCAGTCATTCATTGTATGAAGCACAAGCAAGTGAAAATATTGCAAGTATGTTATCCATAAACTCTGAATTTGCATTTTGTTATGGGCTTTTACACGACTATGGAAGAAAATTCTCTCACAATTTTGATCACGTAATCATTGGTTTTGAGCAACTAAGTGACTTAAATCTTTGTAAATATGCCAAAGGGTGCCTAACTCATTCATTTATTAATGGTGAAAGATATTGCAATAATGAATATATTGATAATGGATTTGAAGTTAAAAATGGCAAAGTATTATTAAATAATAAATATAAAAAAGAAGATATATATGAGGTATTACAAAGCAGTAATTATAATTTATATGATGATATTTTAAATATTGCTGATTTAATGGCTACAGATTCAGGTATTGTTTCACCCGAAAAAAGAGTTTCTGATATTGCCAAAAGAAGAAATAATATAGAAAGTTCAAAAAATAGATGTTATTTTATTGCGTCACTAAGTAATCTTCTTTTAAAAATACTAAATATTTATGGAACAAAATTAAATATTGAATATATGGATATTGGTTATAATAATTTAGAAGAAATAAAAGACAAATTTATAATAATATCAGATTTATTTTTTAATGCATATAATAAATTTTTATCTAATCAGAAGGAGAATAATGAAAAAAGAATACAATTATAACTTTCATACACATACATATAGATGTGGACATGCATCATTTGAATTAGAGGAAGAATATATTAATAAATATATTGAAAATGAATTTAAAATAGTTGGTTTTTCAGACCATATGCCTTTACCACTGGAAGAATTTCCTCAAGAAAAAAGTAGAATGTATATAAAAGATTCATCTAAATACATTTCAAAATTAAGTAAATTAAAGGATCATTATAAAGATATAGAAATATTAATAGGTTTTGAATGTGAATATGATAAACTATATAACAAACATTTATTAAAATTAAAAGAAAATAGTGACTATTTAATTTTAGGGCAACACTTTATTAAAAATATAAATCCTATTGGTAATATAGATTATCCTATAATATATGCAAATAAGGTCTGTGAGGCATTAGATACAGGTTTATTTAGCTATATAGCACATCCTGATTTATATCTCAAATATAGAGATTCTATAGAAATAAGCGATTATGATAAATATATTAATAACTGTAAAAATGCCGCAGAAATAATTTGTAAAAAAGCTAAAAAATTAAATATTCCACTTGAAATTAATTTAACATTTAAAAATAACATAAAAATAATGAAAGATAATAATTATCCTTATCCACATAGATTATTTTTTGATATAGCTAAAAAATTTGATAATAAATTTGTTTTAGGGATAGATGCTCATTCTAAAAATGTTATAGATAAATACGATGATTCTTCTACAAGTATATTAAAGTATTTAGATATTGATAAAAATGTTGTTTTAAATTATAATCCTTTATTATATAAAAATGATATTATGAATAAGAAATACAAAGTATTTAAAAAAAATGTAAAATCATATGAATATGAATACATAAAATACTTAAGTAAAAATATAAAATATAATGATGAATGTGCAATAATTTCTTTAATAAAAAAAGATATTGATCTAACTAATAAAAAATATATAAAATTAATTTCTATTATAAAAAAAGAAATAGATGATCTAACAAATACTATTATGGATATAAATCTAAAAGAAAAGAAAATTTTGCGTAAGAAAAAATATATAAAATATTGCTCTGAAAGTTATAAACATAGATTAAAAATGTTAAATAAAATCTATAAAAAATTAACACATTATAAATATGACAATAAAATAATAAAAAATATACTTAATTATTATTCTAAAGATAAGTAAGAAATATTATTCTTACCTATCTTTTTTATTTCTTTTAAAAAGATTGATTGATTATCATGTTCAATAATATATGTTTTATCATTTGATCTTGTTAATGCAACATAAAAAAGTCTTCTCTCTTCAGCATATAAGTACTTTTCTTTACTCATTAAAGAATCTATTAAATAGTTATTTCTAATTTTATTAGGGAATCCATTTATACTTGATTTTAAATTTATTATAATAACCGCATCTTCTTCTAACCCCTTTGCTGCATGAACTGTTTTATATCTGATTATTTTTTTATACTTTTCTGATATTAAATCTATTTTATCAATATTAATATAATTATTAATATCATTTCTATTTCTCCCTAAAATTAGAATATTCTTATTTTTTTTACACAAATATATCAATAATTTATATAGTATTTCCTTACTATATTTTATTAAAACTATACACTTTTTTATTGATTTATGTGCTTTAATTTTTTTAATTATTTGCTCCTTATTTTTACAAATAAATTTATTTGAAACGTATACAATTTCTTGACAACATCTATAATTATTTTTCAATTTGATTACTTTAGTATTTTCTTTTTTATATCCTATAAATGATTCTAAACTACTGCCAGAAAATTTATAAATAGACTGATAATCATCACCAACTGTTAGTATTTTTGCATTTGTATTACTAATAATTTCTTTGATAAAATCTAATCTTATTTTAGAAATATCTTGAAACTCATCTATAATTATATATTTATATTTTATTTTTTTATCTACATACTTACTAGCCTTTAATATTAAAGTATTTAAATCAACTTCATTTGATGCATCAAGTTCACTAATATATAATTTATATATATCTATAATAATAGAAATAAGTTTTTTATTATTTTTATACTTCAGAAAATATTTATAACTAAAGCCATTTATTATAAATAAATTAATATAATTATAAATTATTTCTTTTATTTCCTTAAAATATTCATTTTTTAAATAGTATTTATACTTCTTTATATTTTGTTTTTTTATAATTTTTAAAGCTACTTTTATCATATTATTATTATATATTATGGATTCAAAATACTCATCAATTACATATTTCAAATAGTTATTATTAATTCTATATTTACCATTTAAGATATAAAGAGCAAGTTTATGAAATGTAAAAATGTCTACATTATATTTTAATTTTTCTTTTAAATTATTACAAGCCTCATTTGTATATGATATACACAGTATATCTTTTTCTTTATAGTTTAGATTCTCTATTAAATAATTAATCTTTCCTACAATTAATGATGTTTTTCCTGCTCCTGCACCTGCAATTACGAATGTATTTAATTCTTGTGAATAAATTGCTTCTAATTGTTCATTATCATATTTTTTATCAAGAATTATTTCTCTTTTTATTCTATTTATATAGTTATTATTATATCTTTTTACTAGTTTATTTATTAAATAAATAATATATAATTTTTTTAAATAGTTTATCTTTTTATTATAATAAAAAATTCTAGCAATTATTAATAACTTCATATTATAATCTATGTACATATCATCACCTAAAAATATATACAATAAAATGATGCTTATCTCCTACAAAAAAAATGCATTTCTGCATTTTAATAATTTTCGCTTTTGATTTCAAAATATGACTGTGGATGATTACATACTGGGCATACATTTGGAGCGTTTTTTCCAACAACAATATGACCACAGTTTCTACACTGCCAAATACAATCACCATCACGTGAAAATACTAAATTACCTTTTACATTTTCAAGTAATTTTCTATACCTTGCTTCGTGTTCTTTCTCTATTTTTCCAACACTTTCAAATAAGAAAGCTATACGATCAAATCCCTCTTCTTTAGCAGTTTTAGCAAAACCATCGTACATATCAGTCCATTCATAGTTTTCACCTTCTGCTGCTGCAAGTAAGTTTTCTTCTGTTGATGGTATACTACCACCATTAAGCTCTTTGAACCACATCTTTGCGTGTTCTTTTTCATTATTTGCAGTCTCTTCAAAAATAGCAGCAATTTGCTCATAACCGTCTTTTTTTGCTTTGCTTGCAAAATAAGTATATTTATTTCTTGCCTGACTCTCACCTGCAAATGCAGTTTGTAAATTTTTATATGTTTGACTATCTTTAAATTCCATAAATCCTCCTTCTAAACACCTTAATTATAATAAATTAATTTTCTGATTGCAAGTAATTATTTAATTATTTTTTCCAATCAGCATACATATAAACAGTATCGCCTTGATTTGCGAGATCATTAATATAAGCACCATCACTATATATTACATAACCATATTTGTTACAATTACTTTGATTAGTCCAACCAAAATTATTGCTATCTATGTAGCACATCCAGGTATTGTTACTTTTTTTTGCCTTCCATCCATTAAAATAATATCCTTTCTTATTAAACATATTCTTATTTAATTGTACAGATTCACCAGATTTGACTACTTGATTACTCATAGATCCAGTTCCACCATTACTATTATATATTACTTTATAACTATTTTTACTAACAGAATTACCCATTAATTTAGGAGAGATACCAACCGATAGCATCAAAATAAAAGCTCCTAACGATACAACAGTTAATTTAACAGGTGTTAGTTCAATTTTTTTCTTTTTTATTTTTGTTTTTACTTTATTATTATCCATATTACTCTCCTTTTATTTATTAACATCATTATAATAATACATATCTGATAGTTCGCTTGATACATATTCTAATTCCTCATCATATGAATTATTTAATATATCTTCAAGATAATATATTAATTCATGATTATTATTAAAATTTTCTATAGAAATATTATGTTTTTTTAAAATTGATATTTGCCTATCATTTAATACTAAATTACCAATACTTTTATAAAATCCACTATCATTATTCATAATAATTCTACTCCTTATTAAAATTTATCACTTTAACTAATTTAATTTGGTCATTAGAAAATTTATTACTATTTTCATCTTCAAAATATATCCCCATATTAGGTATTACTACATTACTATTTATATTTCTAACATCATATTTTTTTAGTTTATGATATAAATATATTAATAATATAATTAAATAAAGGGACATAAATAATGCCATTGACATCTGCAGTAACGTAAGTATTGTTGAATCCGAATAAAGTTTCACATCACTAGTTATATCAATTCTATTTTTAGATACAATTCCTACAATTAATATAAATATGAAATCTATAATTATTGATATTACAGTTGTACATATTTTACTACTTTTACTCGTTTTTTTTGAAATTAAAATGAGTAATAATGATGTGTTAATAATTATTAACATTCCTATATATAGTCCCAAATTAGGAAAATAAAGAGTGTTTAATAATAATTCTATAAATGAATCAAGAAACTTTAAAATTATATTAAAATATTTAATTAAGAAGAAAGTAAATAGAAATATAAAACTTGTGATATATACTATTTTACTAAACTTTTTATGTTTCTTTATATCATATATCATAATAGTAATAAGCGCAATTCCTAATATTGCATAAAAAATAAAAAAAGGTGTAGAAATGACAGTATTGAAAAATACTTTTAACTTTTGAAAAATTGAAAAATCTGCCATTTTCTCACCTTCTTATTTTTTTTCTTTTTTTGATAATTCAAATATATATACTGATTGTTCTGTATCACTTCCATGTGTACAGGTAATTAAAGTTAATACCGTTTGATCAATATTCCTTCTTATTTCAACCTCTCCTGTTTTTGGAACATTATATATATCTTTTAATATATATGTATACTTGTAATTATTATAATCTACTATCGCCTTATCATTAAGTGCCAATTTATATAACTTATCAAAATAGCAAATCGCACAATTACCTGAATGTGCAGCTAATATTAAATTACCATTTTCAACATCAGGATATGATGATTTTTCTATAACGGTTACATTTCTACTAACGTTATTGTATGGAGAATTAATATCTAAGAATCCTCTATTTAAATTTATTTTATCTATTTGTATTTTACCAATATAATTATAGGATATATATTTTTTTTCCTTTACTTCTTTTTCTTCTTTTACTACTTCAGGTTCTGTTACTTGCTTATTATCATCAATTCTTTCAGGAATTTCATCTTCATATAAGAGCAAATTCATTTTTGAATATATTTTTTCTTTTTTTGCTACTAAATAATTATAACTTATTAAATATAACCCCAAAATAAATACTATTATAGAAAAAAGAAGAACAGTACTAG
>CAMKQS010000075.1 GCA_946414975.1 uncultured Caryophanales bacterium
TATGACTATCTAAATAAAAAGAATCCTCTTTTAAGTTTTCAAGTACTTTCTGCATCGCTTTTTTAGTTAAAAACATAGATCCGATAACAGATTGTTCTGCATCTATATTCTTTGGAATCTCTTTATTCATAAAACACCTACTTTACTAAATTAATCTTAACCTTAGCAATTACTTTTTTGTGCAATGCAATACTTATAATATGAGTTCCTAAACTACTAAGTGCACTATCTATTATAATATTTTTTTTATCAACACTAAATCCCATATCATTCAATTTCTTTTCAATTTGTTTAGCACTTACACTTCCAAAAACTCTATCTTGTGCGCCAGTTTTCACCTTAAATTCTATTTTTTCTTTTTCTAGCTTACTTTTTACTTTCTCACACTCTTTAATTAATTTTTTTTCCTCTTCCTTTTTTCTTTCATTATTTCTATCTAAATTTCTTACATTCTCTGTATTAGCAATAATAGCTTTTTTTTCGTTAATTAGAAAGTTTCCATATCCATCTTTAACATTTAAAATATCACCCTTTTTACCCTTTTTCTTGATATCTTCAATTAAAATAACTTTCATAAACACCTATCCTTTTATTGATTTAATTATAATCTCCTTTATATTAGATAAACTTTTATTAGTTTTAGCACCTGCACTAGTAGTAGAACCTCCACCATCTAATTTTCTAATTACTTTTAATATATCAAATTCTCCTATACTACGTGCTGATATTCCATACTCTTTATTACTAATCTTAGCTATTACAAAAGATGCCTCAATATCATCAAAAGCAAGAAGACTATCAGCAATTTCAGCAAGTGTTTCAGTCTTACTAATATCAGGAAGAACACATATCGCAATATTACCATTAATAGTATAACTATTTTTTATATAATCTGCACGTCTTACATAATCATCTTTACTCTCTTTTAATAACTCTTGTTTAGCTATAATATCCGCACCCATTTCTACCAATAAACTTGCAGCTCTATAGGTTTTTGATGTAGTTTTCAAGTTATATCCATTAGTATCAATTTCAAGTCCAGCCAGCATAATAGTAGCAATACTTTTATCTATAGTTATTTTGTTATAATCAAGATAATAAGTAATAAGTTCAACCATACTTGATAAACTGTTATTAATATATAAAAGTTTACCATTTTTTGGACACTTCTTATCTTTAATATGATGATCAAGTATTACATAATCTTTACAATAATCAAAAATATTACTATTTTCAAGTCTATTAATCTGATGCACATCAACAATGATAAGTAATATATTTGTAAGATTACCAATATTACTACTATTTATATACTTAACACCATCAACACTATCTATAGCCTTGCACATAATCTCACTATAATCGTTACCTTCTAAATATATATAACAATTTTTTCCAATAGCCGATACTCTTTTATATATACCAAGACATGACCCATAGCAATCCAAATCCGGATAACTATGTCCCATAACAACAATATTATCATAATCACTATATAATTTATCTAATTTAAAAAACAAATCATCCACAGTATCACCCGTATAATTATTATACACTAATTAATTAATTATTTAAAGCATTACCAAAATAAAAAAACATTTATTTTTTATAAATGTTTTAAGCTGTATACTTTAGATATACTTTGAAACTTATTCTCATCAATATCTTCTATAATAGAAAAATTAAAATCTAATGTTTTTGAAAAATCATGTACATAATCTGTATTATCATCTAATGAAACATATACGATTTTATTATCTTCTCGTCTTATAATTGCATATCTTTCTAATGTGTTATTATCTTCAATTATTTTACCTTCATCAAAATTATTACATATAATTTCGCATTCTTCTTTATCTGCGCTTTTCAAATTTTTAAATGAATTTTTTTGTTTTATTATTTGTCTAATTTCATCTTCTTTTGCAGCTTTTAGTATAGTCAACCTTTTATACCTACTAACTTTTTTTCTTCAAATAATGTATAGTAAAATTCATCATTAATTTTTATCTTAACCATTCCTTCTTTATTATGATTAATAATATATACTTTATATATTAATAGATTATCTTTGTTTTCGGCATATATATAATAAATATTATTATTATATTTAATTAACTTACCTCTATTAAGAATATTATTACTATGAATTATTGCCTTTTCTTTTTTTATGTAATTATTTATTCCTTTTAAATCTGATAACCTCGCAATATCTAATAATTGTATATTACTATTACCTGGGATTTTTCTAGTTGTTTTTGTCAACAGAGAATATTTATCTCCATTAATAATAACACCATTTTGATTTTCTTTTACTCTATGAGCTATATAACCATAGAAATATGAGTTGTCTTTATCATATATGTATATCATCTGATTGTAATCTAAAACAATATCTCCAATATTATAATCAAAATTGTAATCAATATTATTAACATCCATATTTAATAGAAAATTTTTGTTCATCACAAATAAATATTTATATAAATTATTTAAATCTTTTATATCTAAATTACCTAGTTTTTTTATAATTCTTTTTTTAGACAACGTATGCATTTTATCAAAATAAGCATAAGCATCACTATTTAGTTTATATTTATAATGATCTATTTTATAACTAATTATTTTTTTATTATTCTTATTACTACAATACAAACACTTATACCTATTACCTATTTTATCAATAATAATATATTTTCCCTCTCTATGTCCTTTAGAAATACTTCCCATTTCTTCTTTATTACTATAACTTTTTGCCAAAATAATATCTCCAACTACATAATTGTTTTTTTTGAATTATTTACTCTCTTTATAAAATCTAATAATTGTTTTAAACATTTCATATTTCACCACTTAAAATATTATAGTACATATATCATTTTTTTCAATTTTATATAAAATTTAAATAAAATATCTAGTTTTTCTAGATATTTAATTTCTTAATTTTTCTGCTAGTTTTTTTATCTTATTAAATCTATGATACAATCCAGATTTAGTAATACTAACATTAGTTTCTAATGTCATAATTTTACTTAATTCTAACAATGACTCTTCTTTATATTTTAACCTATAAATACACGCTTCTTTTAACTTATCATCTAAAAGATCATATGCATCTTTTTCTTTTATTAAATTAATATCATCTACCTGATTTTTTGCAGTTTGAATTATTTTATCAACATTTGCTTGTTCACAATTATTTATTCTATTTAAATTATTCTTTCTATTTCTAAAAATTCTAATGTTTTCATAATACAAAAGTGCATTAACTGCCTTTATTAAACGCAGAAAATCACCAATTTTTTCTGACTCTTTTATATATACAATATATCTAGAGTCTCTTTTTAAAATTTTACTATTTAAATCATAAGATTCCAGCATATTATTTATAAATTTAGTATATTCATAATCATTAAAAGAAAATTCCATATGATATCTTGATTTTTTTGGATCATTTATACTACCACAAGCCAAAAATACACCTCTTAAATATGCTCTTTTAGTATCTTCATCATCAATTAAATATATATCTGGTATATTAGTATCTAATGATAAATCGTTTATTATAATATAATCATTTTTATATACTTCTAAATTATAAATGTAATTCTTATTATAATTATATCCTTTTTTTACAGATACTCTAATTAATGCATCATAATTATTCTTTAGTCTATTAAATATTAATCTAGCTATTGATGCATTTTCTGTTGTTATATTTAATTTGTTATCAGAGTCTATTGAGTTTCTTAAAAGTCCAGACAATTCTGATAATTGTTCTAATTTTGACAATTCAATTGACACCAACTCGTTTTTTATTGTACTTGTAAATGACATAAAACACCTAATTATTCATTACATAGAAAAATATATGAAATCCAAGTTTAAGCGAGTTATGACGAATCATATTATTGGAAATTGTTACCAAATCATCACCTATTACTTGCATATCAAAGTTATCAAAATTTTCTTCATCATATATTACTGGATCTTTTTGTTCTAATGTCTTATATTTTTCAGCCATTTTTACATCAATATATCCACTGTTTGCAATTACAACGTCAACTTTACGTTTTTTTAAATATTTATTTAGCATTTTCACATGATCTGTAACAGTAAAATTATCCGTTTCTCCTGGTTGTGTTACTATATTACAAGTATATAATATTTTGGCTTTTGAACTATCAAGCGCCTCTACTATTTCATCACATATTAAATTAGGAATAATACTTGTAAATAAACTTCCCATACTTAATATAATTAAATCAGCAGCCTTAATTGCATCTATTGCTTCTTTTGTTGGAGTTGCTTCCTCTTTATAGAAAACCCTTTTTATCTGTCTTTTATCTACTGTTAATTCATGTTCTCCTTCGACAATAGATCCATCAATCATTTCACCCATTAGAGTTACATTGTCTTCTGTAAGAGGCACAACTTTTCCCTTTAAATTCAAAATTTTACTTAATACTTCTATTCCTTCAGAAAGACTTCCTGTCATTTCTTGAACTGCAGTTAAAAGTAAATTTCCAATAGTATGTCCATTCAAATCACTTGTTGTTGAAAATCTATAATTAAATAATGTTTCTACTAACGGTTCTGTTTCAGATAAAGAAACTAAAACTCTTCTAATATCACCAACAGCTGGAATATTAAATTCTTCTCTTAATATTCCTGTACTACTACCATTATCACATACCGATACAATAGCAGTAATATCAAGTGGATATTGCTTTAATCCATTAAGCAAATAAGATAAACCATTACCTCCACCGAGTACTACAACTTTCTTTTTCATAAAATCACCTATACATTAAATCTAAAATAGCAAATATCTCCATCTTGCATTAAATACTCTTTACCCTCTAGACGAACTTTGCCTTTTTCTTTTACAATTTTTTCATCCTTATATTTTTCTAAATCTTCAAAACTCATTACTTCAGCCCTAATAAATCCTCTTTTAAAATCTGTATGAATAATTCCTGCACAATCAGGTGCTTTCATTCCAGTGGTAAAAGTCCATGCTCTAACCTCATCAGTTCCTGATG
The DNA here is from genome assembly GCA_946414975.1 of uncultured Caryophanales bacterium. Next base: position 5,043 of record CAMKQS010000075.1, read on the forward strand.
TAAAAAATGTTTTTAATCCCAATAAAGAATATGTTGCTTGAATTAATTTATCAAGTCCACTAGATTCAACTCCTAATTCAGAAAGTAATTCTTTTTTTTCTTCATCGGATAAATCGCATAACTCTTCTTCTATTTTAGCACATACATTAATTACTTTTGCACCTTCTTTTTTAGCATATTCTATTACTCTCTTTAAATAATCGTTATTCTTATTAGAAATTTCTTCTTCACTTAAATTAGCTACATAAATAATTGGCTTTGCGGTAAGCAAATTATATGGTTTCATAATTAGTCTTTCATCTTCATCTAATTCAATAGTTCTTACTGCTTTGTTTGATTCTAAGCATTCTTTTAATTTATAAAGTAATTCTACTTCTTTTAATGACTCTTTATCCTTTGACATTTTTGCTTTTTTTTCAATTTTTGATAATCTATTATCAACTATATCTAAATCAGCAAGAATAAGCTCCACTGCAATAATTTCTATGTCCCGTATTGGATCTATTTCATTTTCAACGTGAATAATATTAGTATCATCAAAGCATCTAACCACTTCACATATAGCATCTACTTCCCTTATATGGGATAAGAACTTATTTCCAAGCCCCTCACCATTAGATGCACCTTTTACTAATCCTGCTATATCTGTAAACTCAAATGTAGTTGGAACTAAGCTTTTAGGCTTATATAATTCATTTAAAAAATCTAATCTATAATCTGGAACCATAACAACTCCTACATTTGGTTCAATTGTAGCAAAAGGATAATTAGCTGCTAATATATGTTTTTTTGTAATTGCATTAAATAATGTTGATTTACCCACATTAGGTAGTCCAACTATTCCTGCTGTTAAACTCATAACCCATCTCCTTTAAACATTATTATTCTACTATATTTATATAAAAATTACAATAAATCAATCATAATTAAAAAAATATCAAATGATATTTTTTTTATCGGGGTTTGCGAGTTTATTTGCCGTGGCACTGCTTATATTTCTTTCCACTTCCACATGGACAAAGTTGATTTCTACCAATCTTCATATTACCACTCAATCTCCTCT
>CAMKQS010000076.1 GCA_946414975.1 uncultured Caryophanales bacterium
ATGGTTGGTGGAATTGAAAGATATTTTCAAATTGCTAAATGTTTTAGAGATGAAGATTTACGTGCTGATAGACAACCAGAATTTACCCAAATAGATGTTGAAATGAGTTTTGTAGACGAAGAAGATGTTATGAATGTGTGTGAAGGACTAGTAAAACATATTTTTAAAAGTGTTAAAGGAATTGAATTTAATGAACCATTTATGAAGATGAAATATGATGATGCAATTAATATATATGGTTCTGATAAACCTGATCTAAGATTTGAAATGAAAATAAATGATATAACAGATATATTAAAAAATAACGATTCTAATCTATTTAAAGGCGTAATTGAAAACAACGGTATAATTAACTGTATTGTAGCTAAAAATTTAAGTGATAAATATTCAAGAAAAAATTTAGATAATCTTACAGAATTTGTTAAACAATATAAAGCAGGTGGACTTGCATATTTAAAAATAGCTGATGAAATTACAGGTAGTGTTTCTAAATTATTGAACCAAGAAGAGATAAATGAATTAAAAAACAGATTAAATTTAGAAAACAATGATTTAGTGCTTATTGTAATGGGAAACAAAAATATTGTAAAAACATCATTAGGAGCTCTTAGAATAAAGATAGCTAAAGATGAAAATTTAATTGATTATAATAATTATAAAATATTATGGGTTACTGATTTTCCATCTTTTGAATGGAGTGAAGAAGAAAATAGATTTATGTCTTTACATCATCCATTTACTATGCCTAAAGATGATGATGTAGATAAGCTTTTAAGTGATAAAGAGCATTGTTATTCTAAGGCATATGATATAGTAATTAATGGATATGAAGCAGGTGGAGGATCTATTCGTATTCATGATAATGACATACAAAATAAAATGTTTGAAGCGTTAGAACTTACAAAAGAAGAAATAAACTCTAAATTTGGTTTCTTTGTAGATGCTTTAAAGTACGGAACACCTCCACATGGTGGCTTTGCACTTGGACTTGATAGAATAACAATGTTACTTACTAACACAGATAATATAAGAGATGTTATTGCATTCCCTAAAACAGCTAGTGCAAGCGATCTTATGAGCAATTGTCCAAATGAAGTAAGTAATAAACAATTAGAAGAACTTGGAATTATAGTAAAATAGAAGGAGATAATTATGGAAGAATTTAATGAATTACAAAAAGTTATAAATTTATTTCAAAATGTTGGTTGTTATGGAAATAGTAATAATATTTTTATAGCATGTAAAGATATGAGAAAATCAAGTGGCCTTATTGGTGGAATGGAATATCCATTTGAAGGAGTTATAATAAATCAAACAGATAATGGAATAGGTATGTTTTATTTAAAACAACCTGGACTGGTTCTTACACAAAATGTAGCCAAAATGATTTTAGATAAGAATAGTTATATTTTTATCTCTAACAGTAATATAAAGAAAATAAAAATAAAAAATTATGCCTTACTAAATTCAAAAGTAAAGAGTATAACAATAGATACCAATGATGGTAGGAGTTACAAATTATTTGCTAGATTGAACGAGAAAGATATTCCATATCAAAATGATAATTTACAAAGATTTATAAATAGTCAATTATAAAAGAACACTTATGTGTTCTTTTATAGTGCAAGTAAATTAGTTGCAATAGTAAAATAAATAATTAATGATATAGCATCTACTATTGTTGTTATAAATGGACTTGCCATAACTGCTGGATCAAAGCCAATTTTTTTAGCTACCATAGGAAGAGTACTACCAACAATTTTTGCGCATAGTACAGTAATAATTAATGTTAAACATACTATGAATGCAATAGTAATTGATACACCATCAATTATCATTAGTTTAAAGAAATTGGCAACTGCAAGAGTAATTCCAATAAGTATTGCAACTCTAATCTCTTTAAATATAACTTTAAATATATCTTTAAACTTTATTTCATTTAATGATAAACTTCTTATAATAGTAACTGATGCTTGAGAACCAGCGTTTCCACCTGTATCCATAAGCATTGGAATAAATGATGTTAAAACTACATAAGAAGCAAGGGCCTTTTCATAACTTTGAATTATTTTTCCTGTAAATGTAGCTGATATCATAAGTAGTAGTAACCATGGAATTCTTTTTATGTATGTTTGAAATACTCCTGTTTTATTGTATGGCTTGTCATTAGGCGTAATAGCTGCCATTTTTTCGATATCTTCAGTAGTTTCTTCATCAATAATATCCACGATATCATCAATAGTAATAATACCAACTAATTTATTTTCACTATCAACAACAGGCATTAAGTTAATATCATATTTTTTAAATTTATGTGCAACTATTTCTTGGTCAGTTTTTGTAGATACTTTAACATGAACTTTTCGCATAAGGGTTTTTATTGATGTATTTTCTTCATTTATTAAGATGTCTTTTAATTTGACATATCCCAGTAACTTTCTGGTATGATCTAAAACATAACAAATATCAAAGTTTTCAATGTGGTTAGCATCTTTTTTTATTCTAGCTAAAGCATCTTTAACATTATAATTTTCTTTTAAATCTATAAACTCAACTGTCATAATACTTCCAGCCGAATCCTCTTCATATTTAAGTAAGTTATTAATATCACGTCTTGTTTCTTTTGTTGTATTTGATAATAATCTTTTAACAACATTTGATGGCATTTCATCAATTAAATCAGTAGCATCATCAGCATACATATTATCTATTATTTGAGCAGCTTCTTTATCTGATAGTGCTTTAATTATTACTTGTTCATTTTCAATTGATAGATAAGAAAATACAAGCGCAGCCAAATCTTTTGGTAGTAATCTAAATATTGTAATTAATTCTAATTCATTTAAGTTTTCTAATATCTCAGCTATATCTGCTTCATTTAACTTAATTAATTCTTTTTTTAATTCACTATATTTTTTTTCTTCAATTAATATTTCAATATTTTGAATCACAAAAAACACTTCCTTTTTACAAATTATAGCACATTTCAAAAAAATAAAGAATACTATTTGTATCCTTTACTAGATTCTTCAACTTTATGTTTTTCTCTGCTATTATTGTTGAGTATTTCTTCTCTTAATTTACCATATCCCAGAGAATAAGAAAGCAGTTCAGCTTCTTTTTTTGCCAATTTTTTATTTTCAACAGGCAAATTGCTAATCATAATTCTTTCTTTATTATTTATTAAATTATTTATTAAAATTAATTCATCGTTATATTTATTAATTATTGCATCATATTTATTATTAATTGGGAAAAATCCTTGCTTATCTCTTAGTGCAATTACATTAGAGTATTGTAAGGCTTGTTTTGTAGCTTGACGAGGCAAATCGATTATATTAGTTTCACTTAGTGAACCAAGTAATTCAAATTCTAAATTTTTAGCAAGTTTTCTAATTTCCTTATCTATTAATAAAATTGATTTAGCATCCTCTTTTTTTAATGAACTTAAAAATAAACTATATAATCTTGATTGTACACGAACATTTTGAAATGGGTTAGTGTTATTTTGTAAATCATGTTTGCACGCTACATATCCTAATACATCATGTTTTTTTAATAATTTTAATAAATCACTATTAATTTTACTATAATTACTCATAATTCCTCCACAAATTAATTTTATCATAGTTAATTCGCACAGTCAATTAATTATTTATGTTATAATAAGTATATTATCTGTAATAACCTCCATAATAAAAAGTAGTATATGGATAATATGGATATGGTTGATAGTAGTAATTAGGACGATTGTAAAATAAAGGAGCAACTAGTCCACCAGTTATTCCACCAAGTAAAAATGGTCCTAGAAATCCTATGTTTCTATTTTGGTTATAATTTCTATAATTATAATTCTGATACATATTTTCTCCTTTCAACTATATTTTATGAATTAATAGAAAGAGTGATACAATGAATGATTTAAAAGAAAAATATATTGATATAATACTTAAAACTTGTCTTAAACTGGATAGTAATCAACCATTATTATTATGCTTTAATGACGAGATTATGCCATTTGCTAGAATGGTTGCAAATAGAGCTTATCAAATGGGAGTTAAAGATATTTATTTTGATATTATATATCCAGAATTAAAACACGATGCTTTAAAAAGTTTAGAAATAAAAGATCTTAAAAATATGTCATTTTGGAATAAAGAAATATGGAATAAATATGCTAAAAAAAATGCGGCATTTTTAATGCTTGATTCTATTACTCCAGATTTAATGAAAGATATTGATTCAAATAAAATAAAAGAAATGGTATCATATGCCAGCAGTACAAGAAAAGTTTTTAAATCTATGCGTGATAAATCACAATTATCTTGGTGTATTGCGTGTGTTCCAACATATGATTGGGCAAAGTTAATATTTCCAGATTCTAATACTCCAGTTGATGATTTATGGAATTCAATATTTGATATTTGTGAGATAAAAAGCGATAATCCATCCTTAGAATGGGATAAAAAACTAGATAAATTAAATAAAGTTACCGAAAAATTAAATAATTATAACTTTAAAAAATTAAAATATCATAATTCATTGGGAACTGATTTTTCTATTGAATTACCAGAGGGACATATCTGGAAATCTGGGTTAGAAAAATTAGAAAATGGAAAAGAAATATTATGTAATTTTCCAACCGAAGAAGTATTTACATCTCCATCTTATAAGAGTGCAAATGGAATAGTTTATTCATCAAAACCATTAAGTTATCAGGGTAGTATAATAGATGAATTTTATATAGAATTTAAAGATGGAAAAGCAATATCATCTTTTGCTAAAGTAGGAGATAAAGAATTAAAGTCGATGATTAATACATGCAAGAATTCTGATTATTTAGGTGAAGTTGCTCTAGTAGAATATTCATCAAGTATATCAAAATCTAATATTATTTTTTATGAAACTCTTTATGATGAAAATGCAGCTTGCCATATAGCTCTTGGAAATTCTTTTCCAGAATGTATTTTAGATGGTCCTAAAATGAATAGAGAAGAATTATTAGAACGTGGACTTAATAATTGTGATAACCATGTTGATTTTATGATTGGTACTAGTGATCTTTCTATAATTGGTATAACACACGATGATAAAGAAATTAAAATATTAGAAAATGGTAATTTTACAAGTGAATTTAAAGATAATTAAAAGCATAAGTTTAATTAGGTGAAAAATGAAAAAATTATTTCAATTGATTGGCCTAATTACTTTGCTTTTTTTTAGTTTCTACTTAAATGGTACAACTAAGAGTGTAATAAAAAATATGGATGATATAATGGTACAAATAAAATTGAATAAAAAAAATTATAATCAAGATGAAATTTCAGCTATAATAGATGATAAATATATAATACCAGGTATTTCTAAAAAAATAGTTGATGAAAATAAGTCTTATGAGAATATGAGAAAATATGGTAAATATGATGAAGACTATTATGTATATAAATCAAAATTACCAAGTATAAGTTTAGAAAATAATAAAGATAAAATAATTAAATCAGGAAATAAAATAAAAAAAATGATTAGTCTAAATTTTATTGTTAATAATATTGATGATATAAATAGAATAATAGAAATATTAGATAGTAATAATGTAAAGTGTACTTTTTTTATAAATAAAAATTTATTAGATAGTAATATTGAGACACTTTATAATGTATCTAGTAGTAAACATTTGCTAGGGATTAATAGTTGTAATGAAAAAGTGAAAAAAACAATTAATAATATAATAAGTCAAGATAAAATATATTATTATTCTAATAATTATAATATATGTAAAATAGATAACATATATAATGTGGGTGGAATATATATAAATGATAATTATTATAAAAATGTAATTGATAATTTGCAAAGTGGAGCTATTTTTACATTTAAATATAACAATATATTGATAAAAGAATTAGACTATATAATAAAATATATTATGAATAGAGGATATGATATAGAAACATTAGATATTCATTTTAAAGAATAAATATAGAATTAGTAAAATAACAATACTGTCAATAACTTTTGAAAATGTCTCAAAAAATTTTAAACATTAACGGGAAAATT
>CAMKQS010000077.1 GCA_946414975.1 uncultured Caryophanales bacterium
TATTCCTCCACTAAAAAACTGTGTATCAATTTACACAGTTATTCTAATAAGGTCTCCTACACTAAGTATATCAAAATATAAAAAAACGCAACTGTTTGTTGCACCTTTTATTTAATATTTTCTATCTGTTTTCTTGTAAGTCCAGTTATTTCTATTATATCTTCTATAGGATACTTTTTTTCTAACATCTTTTTTGCATCTTCTAACTTACCTTGTTCGATACCTTGCTCAATTCCTTCTTCTATATAACCTTTTCTTAATTTAATTCTATCTTCCTCATCTGTAAATAATTGATGAAATTTATTATCTTTATTAAGATTATCAATATCATTAACTATCTTATCCATATAATCATCATCCTTAATATTTAATAAATCATTCTCTTCCATTCCTACTATTAATATATCTCTATACTTATTATAGTATTCCTTTGATTTATTTTTATTATACCATTCGTATATAAAATAATCAACGTTTATATCAATTGTCTTTATCATATCTGTTAGTATTTTCTCATCATTTATATCGCGATATTCATATATACTTATTCCTTTTTTATTTTTTCCTTGAAAGATAAAATTAATTTGAATATGTTGATCAATTGTTTTATATGATACATCCTTATCTGTATCTGCTACTAAGGCACTACATAGATATAAGAAATTTCTATTTTTAATATTTACACTATAATCACTATTAATTTCTATATTAATTACTTTATCATTAGTCTTAACTAATATATCTATTATTTTATTTTTTATATATAGTCTATCTTTTGTAAGTTCACTATTTCTTATAGTAAGTTCTTTTATTTTAAAACTACTATCTACGTGATGCATTATATTTGTTAGAAATATTTTTAATAGTTCTTTATCCCTATAGAATACATTTTTAAATACTGGATCATACTTTAAAGTATAATACATACTACCTCCCTTCAATTATAATATTCGATATAAATAGATAAAATCCTTTTTATTTTATAAAAAAAATTAGAATTATTTTAAATTCTAATCTTTCATACTACTATTCCAAGTCCAGTTTATAATATCTGGCATATCTATTCCATATTCTTTAATATACTCATTATGTTCTACAAGCTTGTTTTTGCACCATTCTACTAAATATGAAGTCTCAAACTTGTTATCTAGATATTTTAATGCATCTATTACAATATTATATCTATCAATTTTATTTTGAACTTTCATATCAAATGGTGTTGTTATTGTTCCTTCTTCTATATAACCGTGAACATGAATGTTTTTATTATTTCTTTTATATACAAGTTGATGTATTAAACTAGGATATCCATGAAAATTAAATATAACATGAGTATCTTTTGTAAATAATGCATCATATTCTTCATCTGTAAGTCCATGTGGATGTATATTATTCGATTCTAGTTTCATTAAATCTACAACATTCACTACTCTAATTTTTATATCTTTAAAGTTATTTCTTAAAATAGATGTTGCAGCAAGTGTTTCTAAAGTCGGAGAATCTCCTGCACACGCTAAAACTATATCTGGATTATCATCTTGATCATTTGATGCCCATTCAAATCTTCCAATCCCTTTAGTACAATGAATAACTGCTTCATCCATTGTTAACCACTGTGGACGTGGGTGCTTACTTGCGACTATAACATTTATATAGTTCTTACTTTTAATGCAATGATCGAAACAAGAAAGCAAACAGTTAGTATCAGGAGGCAAATACATTCTTACAATATCTGCTTTTTTAGTTACTAAATGATTTAAAAATCCTGGATCTTGATGAGTAAAACCATTGTGATCTTGTTGAAAACAATGTGATGTTAAAATATAATTTAATGACGCAATAGGTGCACGCCATGGCAAATTAGATGTAACTTTTAACCATTTTGCATGCTGACTTGCCATTGAATCCACTATTCTAATAAATGCTTCATAGCTTGCAAAAAAGCCGTGACGACCTGTAAGTAAATATCCTTCAAGCCATCCTTGACATAAATTTTCTGATAACATTGAGTCAATTATTCTTCCGTCCTTACTCAAAAATTCATCAGTGTCATATATTTCTCCCTCAAACTGTCGATCTGATTCTTCAAACATATAATTTAGTCTATTTGATAATGCTTCATCTGGTGAAAATACCCTAAAGTTTCTATTATTTTCATTTAATTTTATTACATCTCTAATATACTTACCCAAAGACATCATATCTTGATTAATAGTATCTCCCTTAATAGGAACATCTATAGCATAATCTTTAAAATCTGGTGTTCTTAATTCTTTTAATAATAATCCTCCATTAGCATTAGGATTTGATCCCATTCTTTTATTTCCAGTTGGTATAAACTCTTTTATCCAATCGTAAAGTTTACCATTTTCATCAAACAATTCTTCTGGATGATAACTTTTCATCCATTCCTCTAATAATTTTAAATTTTCTTGCTTTTTATCTATTGTGATTGGTACTTGATGAGCTCTAAAAGATCCTTCTATAATTTTGCCATTAAATTTTTTAGGCCCAGTCCACCCCTTTGGTGTTTTTAATATAATTACTGGCCAAAATGGACGTCTGCTCTCTCCTTCTTCTCTTGCTTTTTTTTGAATTCTTTTTATCTTTTCTATTGCCATATCAAGTGCTTCAGCCATCAAATTATGCATTTTTAGAGTATCCGTACCCTCAACAAATATTGGTCTATATCCATATCCTATAAATAATGATGCTAATTCTTTTTTAGAAATACGAGCTAAAACTGTAGGGTTAGCTATTTTATATCCATTTAAATGTAGTATTGGAAGTATTGCACCATCAGTTTTTGGATTTATAAATTTATTTGAATGCCAACTGGTTGCAAGAGTTGCAGTTTCAGCCTCACCATCTCCTACTACTACTGTTGCAATTAAATCTGGATTGTCCATAATTGCACCTATAGCATGGGCTATACTATACCCAAGCTCTCCACCTTCATTAATAGAACCAGGTGTTTCAGGGGCAACATGTGATGATATTCCTCCTGGAAATGAAAACTGTTTAAATAATTTTTTCATTCCTTCTACATCTTCTGTAATATTAGGATATATCTCACTATAAGTTCCCTCTAAATATGTATTAGATACCATAGCTTGTCCACCATGACCTGGTCCTGACACATAAATCATATTTAAATCATATTTTTTTATAACCCTATTTAAATGAGTATAAATAAAGTTTTGTCCTGGTGTAGTACCCCAATGACCAACAATATTTTTCTTTAAATCACTAAATTCTAATGGTCTTTTTAAAAGTGGATTATCAAGCAAGTATAATTGTCCTACCGATAAATAATTACATGCTCTAAAATATGCATCAATCACCTTTAATTCTTTATCCTTTAATACGTTCATATCACACTCTCCTAATTATATTTATCTTAACATATTTTTTTCTTTATATCTACTACTTATTATTTAAAAAATTTACTATTTCATCCAAATGCATACTATTAGATCCTTTCACATATATATATTTTCCTTTTAAATCTAATTTATTTAGATAATTAGTTAGTTCTTTATTATTATTGAAATGTTTAGAATAAATATACCTCGAATAATTACCAACAGTTAATATAGTATCACTATAATTAATTAATTTATTAATCATTTTATGATATTTAATACTATATTTACCTAATTCTAACATATCTCCTAATATAACTATTTTATCGCTTTTTATATTATTTAAATATCCTAATCCACACTTTACTGACTCAAATGATGCATTATAACTATCATCTATTATTACATAATCATTACATCTAATTATTTTTAATCTCTTATTGTAAGATTCATAATTATTTATTATTTCTGTTATATTATCTATTGGGATTTTATAATATATTCCTGCTTTTATACATTCTAAAATCATTGGTATATATTCTTTTACTGAACTATTATATTTTACTTCATATTCCTTATCTATGTATATTTTAAATATCATATAGTTTTCAAATAAACTTATATTATAAGCTATTAAATCATTATTATAGTTAATTCCACATTTATAAGATTTAGTTTTATTTAAGTATTTAGAATCTCCATTTACAATAAGTAAATCTTTTAAAGATGATGTAATTTCCATTTTAGCTTTAAATATATTTTTTTTACTGCCTAAATTACCAATATGAGCAGATCCTATATTAGTAATGAGTGCAATATCAGGTTTTATTAAATCTGATATTTTTTTTATTTCTCCTATATGATTCATTCCTACTTCAAATATAGCTATATCATAACTATTATTTATTTTTTTTATAGTTTCAAATACCCCAATTATATTATTTTTATTACCATCATTTTTTAATACTTTATATTTACTACTTAATATCTTATATAATATTTCTTTAGTTGTAGTTTTACCATTAGAACCTGTTACTGCAATAACACTTATATTAAATTTGTTACGATAATATTTAATTAATTTTTCTAAAACTTCATATGTTGATTTTACTTTAATAATCATTTTATTTTTTAGCTTAATTTCTTTTTCTGTTATTATTACCTTACATTTTATATTATCATTAATAAAATTACTAGCATCATATTTTTTACCTTTTAAAGCTATAAAACAATCACCCTTTTGTAATTTTCTAGAATCAATTTCAAATTTTTTTATTTTTACTTTTTTATAATCCCCAATAATTTTTCCACCGATAATATTTACTAATTCATCTAGATTCATATTTCACACACCCTTTTAAAATAGTCAAATATCATTCTTTCTAATTTATCATATTCAATCATTTTTTCTGGGTGCCACTGTACTCCTAAAAAAAATTTCTTACTACTATCTTCTATTGCTTCAATACAATTACTATAAGCAGATACTTTTAAGCTAGTATTAACAACACACTGTTTGTGTGATGAATTTACCATTATATATTCTTTCTTTATTATTCTATATAATAATGTGTCTTTTTCTATTTTTATTTTATGTGAATATTTATTTTTATTTTTATGATTATCTATATTTTCTAAATAACCATTAAATAACACTCCCATAGCTTGCATACTCATACATATAGCAAGTAATGGTATATCATTATTATACAAATACTTTATAATACTTAGATGTATATCTTTATAATCATCTCCTCCTTGCATGATTATACCTTTACACATATTTATTTTACTTATTACATCCTCTAAACTAGTAAGAGGTATTAGTATATAATTAATATCCAGTTTATAAAATGATTGATATACATAATATATATTATTCCCCTCACTACTTACTCCATCATTCATAATTATTCCTATCATACTTAAA
>CAMKQS010000078.1 GCA_946414975.1 uncultured Caryophanales bacterium
GGATGACTTGTTACAAATCTAACACGAGGAATATTAGTTTCTGCAACATCTTTAAGTAAATCTCCCATGTAATAATTAATATCTAAATCTTTACCATAAGCATTAACATTTTGTCCAAGTAATGTAACTTCACTATATCCATCTTTAACAAGTTTTTTTACTTCATTAATTATATCTTTAGGATTACGACTTCGTTGTTTACCACGAGTATATGGAACTATACAATAAGTACAAAATTTATCACAACCATACATAATATTTACCCACGCTTTATAAATAGAGTCTCTTTTTACAGGAATATCTTCTACGATATCTCCTTCGACACTTAATACTTCTATTGCTTGTTTATTATTATTAATACTATCACTAAGTATCTTAGGTAATTCTGATATATTATGTGTTCCAAATACTATATCAACCCATTTATACTTATCTTTTATCTCATTTACTACACTTTCTTCTTGAGCCATACAACCACATATACCTGTTATAATTGATGGTTTGTCCTCTTTTAAATGCTTTACTCTACCTAAAAATCCAAATACTTTGTTATGGGCATTTTCTCTTATCGCACACGTATTTAAAAGAATTAAATCAGCATCTTCCATTCGATACACTTCACTAAAGCCCATTTCTTCTAAAAGTGCTTTTATATTCTCGCTATCGTGTACATTCATCTGACATCCGTATGTTTTTATATAATACTTTTTTAATGTACCAATATTATTATATTTAGAATCTTTTACATATTTTATAGTTTTAACAATATTGTTAGTTCTTTTTCTTGCTTCATTTAAATTTGGTAACACATTATCACTTCCTCCCAAGATAATAACATAAATATTATTTTTTTACAATAAGTCATAAAGCATTATATTAATCATATAATTTAATATGAAAACAATAATAACTGATTTAGATAATTTAAATAAAGAATATTTTAATATAAATAGTGATGATTTAATTATTTATGCAAATGAATGTAAAAACAGTTGTATAGGATGTTTTTCATGTTGGGTTAAACATCCTAGATACTGTATTTATAAAGATAACTATTCTAATATAGTAGATTATTTAAAAGATTCTACTGAATTAATTATCATAAGTAAAAATAGATATGGTTGTTATAGCAAGAAGGTAAAGCAAATTCTTGAAAGATGTATTGGTTATGTGCTTCCCTATTTTACTATTAGAAATAACGAAATACATCATGCTAGTAGATTTAAAGATAGAATTATTTTTAATGCTTATTTTTATGGCAGTTTTAGTAATAATGATAAATGCTGTTTATATAATCTAGTTAAAGCTAATAGTATTAATTTAAATGCATTAAAATTTTCTGTTAAATATTTGGAAGGTGATAATTATATATACTCTAATTAATGGTAGTCAGAAAGTAAAAAATAGTAATTCAAAGTATTTTATAGATTATATTAGTAATTACTTAAATGATTATGTAATATTTGATTTAAAACATAATAATTATAAAGATATATTTAACTGCATAAAAAATTCAAATATTATAGTTATTGCTTTTCCTCTTTATGTAGATAGTCCAAATAGTTTAACTTTAAATTTTTTAGATTATATATATGATAATAATATTAACTTAAATAATAAAAAATTATATGTTGTTATTAACTGTGGTTTTAAAGAAGGAAAACACAATATTACTGCTCTTAATATAATCAAAAATTGGTGTATTAAGGTTAATATAACTTATCAAGGTTCGATATTAATTGGTGCGGGTGAAATAGTTGGAAAAAAGAGTTATAAATTTATCTCTTACAGTGCTTTAAACAAATTAAAAAAATTTAGTAATTGCATTAAAAACAATAAAAAAAGTAATGATATTATAACTAGTATTGATTTAATTAATAGTAAACTTTATTGTGTGCTAGCTAATATTTCATGGAATAAAAAGTGCAAGAAAAATAAACTAAGTAAAGAAGAAATAAAAAAGTGATTCAATTTTGAAATCACTTTTTAATGCAAGCTTATATAACTATATAGATTTAGGATCATCACCATTATTTATTTCATTATATTTATTAAATTTATCTAAATCTTTTTTATCAAAATTACTATCAAAATAATCTTGAACATTTTTTACTTCATTATATAATTTCTTATATTTTTCAAGCATTTGTTGATCATTATCTTTTTCTTTCAAATCATCAGTTTCAATTTTGTTAGAATCATTGCTATATTTATCAATTAAATCTTTAGGTTCTTCTTTGTTTAGTACTATATCACTTTTTGGTATAATATTATCATTTATATTCTTTTTTCTTGTTAATATATGAATATCTATTGTTATAATACTTTTACCTTCTAACATTTGTCTATCAATATCTTGTAATATTGCTTTTAATGTTTCTTCAGATACCATAATTGTTGTAATTGTAACTTGTCCGTTACTATATGTAACTGACGTAGTACCATTAGGTACATTAATATCTTTATCCCAGTCTACAACATCTATTGAACTTAAAGATGTACTATAAACTCCAGAAGAGTTCCTTAAACCAACATTTTCACCTTTATCATTAGGCCTTGAATCAACAAATTTAATACCAGGTTCATTTGGATTTACAAAAATATATACCTCATCTGCAATTCCTCCAAATTCATTTACAATAGTCCTATCTCTACTGGAATCTGGTGGTACCATTCCTGCTGTTCTTACTTGCACCATTTCTCTTTCCATACAATCATCTACTTTCTATAACTATTTTATAACATAAAAAAAGTAAATAACAAGTAGTATTTACATATCTTTACGCTTATACTATTTAATATATTTTAAATTTTTTACTTTTTTGCAATTTCTATGAAAATAGAATTTACTAACATCATATACGTTATCAATATTATTTATATTAGGATATTGATTTAGTATTATTTTTTTAGCCTCTAACATACCATATACATAATTTTGTTCATTTATATTTGTATCAAGTATAAAACTTAAAAAATTGTATAATATATTTTTATCTTTACTATATTCTTTATTATTAATAATAGATGAAATAAGATCAAATCTACATCTTCTTATATCAATTAAATATTTGTACATATTAGAATTCGTAGCAGGATCATTATAATCAATTAATTTATGTTTATCTAAATCATATCCAAATACTATATCTCCTACATAATCTTGATATTCATTACTTGTTAAACATAAATAATTACCATTAGCATGAATGTTTATTTCATTATCCCATCTATTATCATGATAATAAATATAATATTCCTCTTGATTATTACATAAAAAATAATAAACATCACTATTAATTACTTTTTTTATAATATTTACATCATCAGTAACTCTATATACATAACATAATCCTTTATTTAGACATAGATTATAATATAGTATTTGTTTAGATATATCTATACCTTTTGAATTAGTATAAACTATATTATTATTATTAATATATATTACATCATTTTTATTTTTATCTTTCAATAGATAAAATGGTAAATTATGGCTATTGTTTTCTGTATAAAATGGTATATAATTAATCATTTTTTTTATCTCCTTTCATAAGTGGTAATTTGATTGTTACTTTAGTTCCTCTTGCTTCTTTAGAATCATAAATTAGTATTCCATTATGTGCTTTTACAATTTCATCGGATAAAGATACTCCAAGTCCTGTACCTCTATTTTTAGTAGTATAAAAAGGTTCTTTAATCATCTTTAAGTTTTTTTCACTTATACCATAACCATTATCTTCTATAATTATATTTATATAATTATTTTTTATAATATTTTTTATTTTTATAATTCCATTATCATTATCAATTGCTTCAATGCTATTTTTTATAATATTAATTAATACTTGACTTAATCTATTATAGTCTCCATTTATATATATTTCATCATCTATTAAATTTAATTTTAATTTTATATTCTTATTTTCAATTAGACTTCTTTCTTTTTTTATGACATCTTCTATTAACATATTTATATCCATAATATCTAAATTTATGGAAGAATTGTTTACGAGTAGAAAATCTTGTAATAAGTTTAATAATCTATCTATTTCACTTTTTATTATGGGTATATATTCTTTTACCTTATTCTTGTTATTTATATCCATCATATCTAAATATGCTTTTATAACAGCAATTGGATTTTTTATTTCATGGGTAATTTTAAATAAAGACATCTTTATTTCTGCGCTATTCTTTAATTTTTTATAATCACTGTTAGTATTAATTATTTTCTCCCCTAATGTATATAATAAATATATAATGTGCACTATCATATAATAAAATAAAAATATAATTATGTTATCTAAAAAAGCCATCGAATTATATATATCAAGGTTATAAAAATATAACCAAAATATTAGAACAATATAATGAATAATTAAAAATAAGTCAATAAAGTAAAAATCTTTAAAATTATATCTATTTTTTATCTTATAAATTATAAATATTAATATATAAGGAATAATCATTAAATAAATAAAATTAAATTTACTAGCATATAAAACTATTATTAAAATTGAAACTATATTAGCAGAAAATACTCTATTTTTGGTATATGCAATAATAATTAAACTATTAAGTAATAAAAAATTTATAATTGGATATATATCTTGATTAAAGATAAAAGAAATATAAGTAGAAGTTATTATTAAAAAGTCAAATAATATTTCTTTTTGTTTTTTATTTATAGTCTTATTGGTAGCTAAAAATATAATATAGCAAAATAATGGAAATAATATATTTATCATATTAAATAATAATGTCTTAAAAATATTCATCAAATCACCATAGAGATTATATTATATATTTTTGTCATAATTTGTCGAATTATGTAAAAATAAAAAAAATAACTTATTTATTTTAAGTCATTTATACATTTAATAATCTTATCAGCGTCAGCGCCTAGAATTATTTTCAATTGATTATCTATTTCTAATATTCCTTTTGCACCCATTTTTTGAATAGCATCTTTATCTGCTTTACTAACATCATTTAGTGTGACAATAAATCTTGATTTATTTACTTCATAACTAACTACATTTTCTTTTCCACCAAGATACTTAATTAATTTATTAGCATCAAGCTCAAAATCTTTCTTTTTGGAACGAATTATTGCGATTGCAACTATAATTAGTAGTATAACTATAACTATATATTTTATATATTCCATTTTCATCACCAAAAAAATTATACTATAAATAGAAAAAAAAGTAAAA
>CAMKQS010000079.1 GCA_946414975.1 uncultured Caryophanales bacterium
TTGTGATGGTTCATCTGGAAAAACAAATGGATGGATATTCAATACAAATAGTAATACTTATCAATGGCTTTTGTCGCCTTATTCAGCGGGCTCGCGTGGCGCGTTCAGTCTGAGCGGTTCGGGATTTGTCAGCAGCCCCAGCGTCATTAGCTCTAATGGCGTTCGTCCAAGTCTGTATCTAGTATCTAATATCAAAATAGATTCAGGTGATGGATCGGTCCAGAGTCCTTATCGCTTGAAATTATAGTCGAAGGGAATATGGCGGCTGTTGTGCCTTTAGGTCAACGCCCGCCCGCCGATTATTCATGTATTATAAATGGTATTATAATAATAATTGATAAAAATGTTAGTAAATTAATTGTAGGTTAAGCTTGAAGGAAATTTGTCGCCTAATTCGGACAACTCGAATAACGCGTTCAATCTGAACGATTCGGGCAATGTTATAAATTGTAAAATATAAAGTCATAAATATTTTAAAGTTAAAAAGTCATAGCTTTAGATGTTTATGACTCTTTTTGATATACTTATATTATCTCATAATAGGAGTTGATGTAAGTATGTGAAAAGATATAACGATAGAAAAAATAATGTTGGTAGGTGAAAAGTTGAATAAAAAGTGAACTAGTTAGACAATATTGCTGTTGCTGGATAACCATTGATAGAAGATTAAATCCAGAAAAATATAAAAAAGAGAAAAAGAAGAGAATCTATACTTCTAAATTAGATGAATTTAAAAATATTATTGATGAGAAAATTGAAAATCAAAATATTCCTTCAACCGGTATATATTTTCTATTAAAAAACAAATACGGATATACTGGTAAATATGGAATTATTAATAAATATATTAAATCAAAGAAAGAAAATATTATTTCTAATTTAACCGTTAGATTTAAAACAATTAAAGGTTATCAGCCACCAAAAAAAAATTTTTTAAAAAGCAAAAATAAGGGATTAGTCTTTATTTTTAATGAATTTATCATTTTTATCTCATCAGTAGAGCTTTTAGAACCATAATAGAAATATAAATCTATTATTTTTTCTTTGCTTTAATACTTTCTTTTTTTGTACAATAATTATCTTTTAATTCATAATCATCTTGGCAGATATTATTGCCAATGTTTGATTTTATAGTTCCTATATTATTTATATAATTGTTTATTATGTTTAAATCAATAATATCAACAGAATTATCTTTGTTAACATCAGATAATAATTGTTGATAATTATCTAAATTAATTTCATTATTAATATATTTAGTTAGCATATTATAATCGATTATATCAATTGAATTGTCTCTGTTAATATCTCCAATTTTATTTGCATCGATTTTAATACTTTTTATACACATATTATTATTTAAAGTATATCCTTTATCACAATAATATGTTGTTTTTTTTACTCTTATTGTATCTACTAATTGTCTAGATGCAATAAGAGCAATTATACCTAATATAATTATAAATGGTATAGATATTAATATTAGTTTTTGATTAGTATTATATTCTTTTTTCATAATCCTCCATATTTTTTAACTATTAATATTATATAAAATTAGTAAAGTATTGTAAATATTAATTAATAATATTGCAAAAAATAAAAAATAATGATATATTTGTTATTAGATAGGAGAATATGACATGGCGAAACAAGTAGTTATAAAGAAACAAAAAGTTAAGGTAAAAAAAATAGTTTATCCAGTTGTTGCGGCATGTTTTTTACTAGCGCTAGTACTTACAATATCATTAAGTCCTAATATGCTAGGCTTGATGGGGAACTCTGTTATTAATAGTTATATATGTCCAAATGATTATAATCTTAACGGTACGACTTGTAATATTACTATTAATGCATATTCAAAAGGTGATGTAAATTTAGATGGGGAAATAGATTCTAATGATATAACATATATTAAGGATCATATAAATAATACATCAGTATTAATAAATGATAATTTTACAGCTGCAGATATAACAGGAGATAATAAAATAGATAATAGTGATTTAAATGAACTAAATTTATATTTATCAGGGATGAATAATATTTCAGAATATTTTTGTCCAAGTGATTATAATATAGAAGGAAATAAATGTTATAAAAGTGAACCTGCTATTTCAGTTGTTACTGATAATTATAATGTAGGAAATGCAGTTTTATATAATGGATCATATTGGTATGTTTTGAGTAGTAATGATGATTATTTAACATTGTTAAAGAAAGATAATTTAAATGTAAATGAATTAAATAATTACTCTGTAGATGATATAGATGGATTAATGTATTATGGAAAAGAAGGATGTAAGAATAATAATACGTGTAATTTATTTAATGAATCAAGTATAAAATTTGCTTTAGATAATTATAAAAACAATATTGACAATGATTTGAAAGATGTAAATGGATATAAAATAAGATTAATAACAATAGAAGAGTTGTCTAAATTTGGTTATGTTGATAAAACATCTTCAAATTATTTTGAAAGTACATCAAATACACCATATTGGTTAAATGATGCAATTGGAGATTACTGGATTATGAATTCGAATAATAATACAGTAAATAAGTCATTCATTAAAGTAAATTATAATCATAATGGTTATATTTATGAGGTAAATGCGTATGATACGCTTGCAAGAGTAAGACCAGTAATAAATGTTTATAAAAGTGCATTAAAATAAACTGTAATCTACTACAGTTTATTTTATTATTACTTCATTTTTTTCTTTATTTAGTTTTCCGTTTGTTTTTAAGGATAGTATATTTTTAATTTTTATATCAAAATCAATTAAATGATTGCTATTAGAATAATTTGTAATTATATTAAGTTTTATCCCTTTTTTTATTTTAGATAAATATTCTTGACCTTGTTTATTAAATCCAAGTATTCTAATATAATTAATATGGTTATGTTCTTTTTTGGTATAGTCAAATAGTATGTATATTAACAATCTTTTAATTCTATTGTATGAATATTTTTTAACCTTTATATTATTTATCAATTCTTCTAAATTGTTTGAATTTAATATTCCATTTTTTAATCTTGGCGAAATCTTTTCATCAATTCCGTGGATATACGTTAAATCATTTGTTGACAAAATTTTATATTTTATTAAATCAAAGTAATTATCTAAATCAAGATTATTGTTTATATATTTTATTGTTTCAGCTGGCACATATTTAGATATATCAATGTTATTTTTAATTGCATTTCTAATACTTGTTGCACTTGCAATTTCGTTAAGTTCTTTACTATTGTAATCATTCGTTCTCTTTATAGATTCAACTTGAATATTGTAATTATTTTTAATGATTTCTTTTATATAGCACATACCAAGTATATCATTTGGACTTTTAATATCTGTATTTGCTAATTTTTTAAGTGCTAAAGAAAGGGCTGTAGGATAATTGTATTTATCTAAATAATCTTTTATTAGGTTATTATATTCATCACTTAACTGTATATTAGCAATTTCAGTTAATTTATTTATATTGTTGCACTCACTTCCAAAAACAATTTTATCTACTTTCATTTCGTTTAGTATTTCCATAGCTCCTCTAGCAAATAAATCTGCAGATTGACTAGCAAATTTAAAGGGTAGTTCAATAACTAAATCAATACCATATTTAAGTGCAATTTTAGTTTTATCCCATTTATCTATAATGCTAATATCTCCACGCTCAGTAACGTTCCCTGACATAACTGCAATAATAATAGAATCAGGATATTTTTCTTTTATTTTATTTATATGATATATATGACCATTATGAAAAGGATTATATTCAACAATTATACCAATTATCATAAAAACACCTCGAAGATATTATATATTAAAAGTATTTTAATTGCAATTATATAAAAAATAATATATAATATCCTTGGTGATTTGATGAATGTGGATTTAACTAGGTTAAATAATAATATAGATGATTATGTAGACGTGGATTTTACTTATAATTTTAATAAGGAAGAACTTGATGGAACTGATCTTTTAGAGTGTAGTGCAGATATTAAAGGTGATATAACAAAAAATAGCATGGGCGACATTATGCTTAATATAAATGTTAGCGGAATAATGATTATTCCTTGTGCGATAACTTTAAAACCAACAGAGTATCCATATAATATAGAAATAAATGGCTCTTTAGCTGAAAAAATGGGTAAAAAAGAGAATTTTTTTACAAATACCCTTGATATTTTTCCAATAATATGGGAAAATATATTAATGGAAATTCCTATGCGTGTTGTAAGTGATGAGGCCAAAGATATTAAATTATCAGGTGATGGTTGGAAACTTGTAACAGATGAGGATATAACTAGTTCTCCTCTTGCAGAACTAGAAGATTTGATTAAGGATCGTGAGGTGAGATAAATGGCAGTACCATTTAGAAAAGTAAGTAATACTAGAGGTAGAAAAAGAAGAACTCATTATAAAATTAGTGAGAATGCAACAACAACTTGTCCAAAGTGTGGTGAGGCTGTAAGACCACATAGAGTATGCGCATCTTGCGGTACTTATAAAGGAAAAGAAGTTATTAAAAAAGAAGAAGAAAAATAATATTATTAAAATTTAGCAAACTTGATTATAAGTTTGTTTTTTTTGATACAAAACACGTTGATAAGAATATTGTATATATATAATTCAAAGTTTTTTTAGCCTGTTAAAATCTCTGATGACAGAAATTGAAAATTTCAAATGCCACTATTGTTTAAAACACATAATATATCTTATACTATAATGTATTCAAAGAGGTGAAAAACTCTTTTGGGGGGATAGTATATGAGTAGAAAAGAAAAAATAAATAAGTATAAAGATATTTATAATGATTTGCTTAGATTAAAAGTATTAATGATAATTGAAGAAGAACAAATAAATAGATATCCAGAGCTTAATTCGAAACCAAAAGTAAAACAGTTTGTAAAAGTTTTTAAAGTGGAAAAATAAAATTTTTCACTTTTTTTCAAAAAATCGACAAATTTATTTAACATAAGTGTTATATACTTAAAATACAAACGGAGGTGATAATAGTTATAAAAAAATAAAGAAGTATTAATTCGATTAAGGTAAAACCAAAAGTACACTCCTTACTTTTGAAAAATAGATTTTAGAAACACGATGGTTGTAAATGTTAATATGGAATTGGACAAAAATGTCAATGTAGGAATTGGACAGTT
>CAMKQS010000080.1 GCA_946414975.1 uncultured Caryophanales bacterium
TAATCATTAAATCCATAAGTCTTTTTGATTCTGTTTTAAATTGTTTTTTCATATTTAGCCTCCCTTAGCACTCATAGTAATTGATTGCTAAATATATCTTATTACTTTTACTATTTATTGTCAAGTAATAAT
Source organism: uncultured Caryophanales bacterium (assembly GCA_946414975.1). Next base: position 133 of record CAMKQS010000080.1, read on the forward strand.
ATATTTTTTCATAAATTTATCACATAGGTGAATTGTCATTTCATAAATTTATCACATAGGTGAATTTGACAAAATTTCGAAAAAATGGTATAATTTATTTCGTTGAAAGGGAGTAGTTCTCATTTAATAAATGAATTTAACTCGTCAAGACGATACTTAAAGTATCCGGGTTAAAGATATAAATTATATTGAACAAGACTTTCACATTAAATATGTGGGAGTCTTTTTATGTTTTCTCCTACATAAAAAGGAGGTTTTTTTATGAGATTTTATGAAAGTAGTAAAGACATAAATTTAAAGTTTACAAGTACTTTATTAGCACTTGTAATTGTAGGTGGATCATTTGCACTTATTAGAAGCTGTAGTAAACCCGAAAACGATGCTGCAATTATTATAAGTAATGAGGAGAAAAATTCTGATAGAAAAAAAGAATTTAAACCTTATGAACATATTATATCTACAAGTATTGAATTAGATAAAGGAAAAATATCTCAAATACCATATCATGATGGATATAGACTTCAAGGCATTACTATTGATAGCAATGGTAAAACAGCAGTTTATGTAAACACTAAAAATGTATGGTGCATTTCGCAAGGAAAAGATAAAGACAATAATGATGTTTACAATGAATTTGGTATATCTGAAGATTTTAAAACATCTAAAGATTATTACGAAACCTATGAACACGTATTAGCTGTTCCTATATCAGATCCAAGTGACAAAAATATTCAATATGAGTATCACGAAGGATATGAAGTTATTGATATTGCAGCATATGTATTTGGTAGATATCAAGCATACGGTAATGGTTATATTATTTATAGCAATAATGTACCTGTAAAATGCGAAAGAGACGAAAACGATAAGTGTTTAGATTTTGGTACACCTATTACAACTGAAAAAGTTAAAACATTAAGATAACAAAAAAAGACCGAGTTTATACCAATTATAAACTCGGTTTTTATAATAGAAAACTTATCATTTAAAATGAATTTGTTTTTAAAAAATTATCTAAAAGATTTATAATTTCTTCTTTTTTCTTTGTTTTAAATATTTGTTGTTTCAACTCTTTCGTACCTGGTATGCCTTTTAGGTAATATGCAATATGTGTACGCATCTCAAGTAGTGCAACTTTTTCTATCTTAGTTTTCAATAATAAGTCCATATGTTTTTTTATCATATTAAATTTATCAGTAATAGTTATTTCTTTAGGCTCAATATTATGCTCTAAATAATCTACACATTCTTTAATAAGCCATGGATTACCAAGTATTCCTCTTCCTATCATTACCGCATCACATTTAGTATAATCCATCATATATTTAGCATCATAACAACTTTTTATATCACCATTTCCTATTACTGGAATTAATACATTTTCTTTAACTTGTTTTATTATATCTAAATCTACTTTACCACTATATCCTTGAGCACGTGTTCTACCATGTACAGTTATTGCACTAGCTCCAGCTTTTTCTATTACTTTAGCTATTTCTACAGCATTTATATGATTACTATCCCAACCACTTCTAATTTTTACAGTTACTGGTATTGATACAGATTCTACTACTGATTTAACTATATCGTATACTTTATCTTTATCTTTTAATAGTGCAGAACCTGCTTGAGCTCTTAAAGCTACCTTAGGTACTGGACACCCCATATTTATATCAATAATATCTGGCTTCATATTCTTCTCTATGTATTTAGCAGCTTCTACAAAAGACTCTTTATCACTACCAAATATTTGCTGAGATATAGGTCTTTCAAAATCTGTCATATAAAGCATATCTATTGTTTTTTTATTATTATAAGTTATAGCCTTATCACTAACCATCTCAGCTACTATAAGTCCACATCCCATTTGTTTTATAATAGTTCTATATGCACTATTACTTATACCAGCCATTGGAGCCATAACAACATTATTTTCTATTTTTACATTACCAATTTTAAACAAATAATCACTCCATTCTACTTAGAATTATTAATATCTACCTTTTTATTCTCTTTTATTTTAACTTTATTATTATCTTCTTCTTTTAGTATTTTATCTAATTCTTTTTGTTTACTTAAAAGTATATTTTCTAATTCTTTTACTTGATTAAAATTATTTATACTTAAATTATTATCTTTTTTTATTAGAGATAATTTCTTTAAAGTATCACTAATTACTATATCAATAATATCATCATTTTTTTCATTTTTTATTATCTTATTATATATAAATTCTTTTAATCTTACTATTTCTTGGTTAACTATATATGTATTTACTAAATCATTATTCATAGTATTATCAATTAATAAATTATTAATACTATTTTTTTTATTATCAAGAACATTATTATTAATATCTTTTTCTTTAATAATTTCTTTAGGAATTTTAATAATCTCTTTTTTTTCTTCTTTAATATTACTCTTTAAATTAGAATCAAGATCAATATTTTCTTTTTCTATTTTCTTTATAACTTTCTTATTATAACTTTGATTTATCTCTTGCTTTTTTTCTTCTATTTTCTTTTCATTAGTGCTAAATAGAGAATTATCTTTATTTATTTCTTTTTTATTACTTTCTAATTCTTTATTTTCTTTTATGTCTTCTTTTTTTTCAACAATCTCAACGTCTTCTTTTTCTGATTCTATTCCAATAGGATTTATAAACTCTGATGTATTAATACTTTCTATAACATTTAAATTATTTTCATAATTTTTTAATTCTATTTCTATTTCATTTAATTTAACTTGTGCATTATCTATATCACTATTATTTATTATATTTATATTATCAAGATATTCTATATTATTTTCAACGCCTAATTTTATAAGAGTATCTTTTAAATAATTTGCTTTATCATATATTTGTTTCTTTTTTAAATTAAATTCTTTCTTTAAATTGTCTATTTCAGATTCATATATTGATAATTCTTTATTTATTTCATCTATATTATTATTAATCTTTATATTACTCAATTTATATATATCTATATTAAAATCCTTATTATTTTTAATATCATTTTCTATTTTTTCTTTTCTTTTTATTAACTCTTTTTTTCTTTCTTCTATTTTATTATCTATTTCTTTAATATTAGTTAAATCATGCCTCAAAAGCTCTAAAATACTTTTACTATTTTTTATATCTTTTTTATTTTGATTATTTTTATCGATACCTTTCTTCATTACTGGTTCAATAATATAATAATCATATTTTTCAAAATCAAATTTCTCTGTTTTTATATCTACAGGTATAATCTTATCTTTTAATTTATTTAGCTCTCGATAATTTAATGTTCTAATATTATTTTTTCTTATTAAACTAATATTTGTTTCTTTTTTTATAAAACTATTTTTTTCTAATTTAACTCTAAATCTTTTTCTAAATAAAAAAGAAATTAGCCTATCTTTTATTGATCCTTTAACCCTTCCTGAATTAGTTTCATTATCATCCATTTGAATCACCAAGTTAATTATATCATTTTATTTAAAAAGAAAAAAGATAACAATTAATTCATAGTCATACTATAAAAATAATAGTTATCATTTATTTTCTTAAATGTAAATTCGTATTCATCAAATTTATCTAAATTATTATCTAAATATTCTTGGTAATTAAATTCTTTATTTGTAATAGCTTTTTTATATACTTCATATACTCCTCTAGGATCTTTAGATATAACATCTTTGTTATTACCCAAATAACTCCTTTGTGTATAGAAAGCTACTTTATAATATAATTTAATACTCTTTTCATCTTCTACAGATCTTTTAAAATGTAAAACAACTTTATCTTTATTATCACATTTACAATTATCTAAATAATATCTATCCTTAGATTTTATTATTTTTGGACAATTACCAGATACTTTATTTAAATTGATATTTTCATTAAAGATATTTCTATACATTTCTTTAATATTTACTACTTGTTGATCATTTAATTTATATTCACTTGTATCAATATTATTTTCATTTATATATATATTTAATATAGTTGTTAATTTAATATTACTATCTATATTTTTAAAATACATTTTGCTTTTATATAATGATGATATATTACAACAATTATTATTAAATGAATTAACATAACTATCAAGTAATGCCTCAATACTATTTTCATTTAGTTTAATATTATTTTCAATTATTTTAGAATCATTATTTGAATTATCAAATTCATCATTGGAAAATAAATAATTAACTAAATATAAAAGCAAAACTAAAACTACAATAATTGATACAGTAAGACTTGTTTTTAACCATCTTTTTTCCATATACAACCTACTTCTTATTCTTTATTTCCACTCTTCTAATTTTTACAAGTTTATTTTTTTCATTAAATTTTAACTCTATTAAATCGGGTGCACTAAATCCATCTATTATAACCTTATCTTTATATCTAATAATATATCTGGAATTATACTCTACATTACACCATTTAGATAACATAAAAGTAATTGCAGATGAGTGTGTTACTATTAAAGCTTTTTTTGAAACATTAGCTTTTATTACTTTTATTAACCCTTTTATAGTTCTAGATTTTACATCATCAAAAGATTCTCCACCTTTTAGTTTGTAATCATGATTCAAAAATTGTTTTTTAAAAAAATCTGCAGGTAATTTAGTTTTATCTTTTATTCCAAATTTTCTTTCATCAAATAGACTATCTACTATAACTGGCTTTTTATTAATAAAAGATATATATTTTGCTGTTGCAATAGCTCTTACATAATTACTAGAAACTATCATGTTAAGATTACTTAATTCTTTTAATTTACTATATTTATAAGCCTTTTTTTCTCCATCAATACTTAATATAAATTGCTTATTAACACTTTCAAAATTCTCATCAATACCAGTATAATCAATATTTTTTTCTGCTTGTGAATGACGCATTAAATATATCGTTGTCATATAATCACCCTATTATACTTATATCACATTTAGTGTTTTTTTACAAGTATTGTTATTTTACTAATTCTATATTTTATGATTAATTTATGATAATGTCTTAAGTAATAACTTTGGAAAATGTCTCAAA
>CAMKQS010000081.1 GCA_946414975.1 uncultured Caryophanales bacterium
ATGTATAACTTATGGTGTACTGGGAGATTATAAAATAAGAAATATTAATTATAATATTGATAATTCTAGTTTTACTGTAAATAATATTAAATATAAAACTAGTTTAATAGGAGAGTATAATATATATAATTTATGTGTAGTAATAATAATTTTAAAACAATTGGGTATTAGTGATGATAAGATATATAATACTATTTTAAAATTACATTCTGCTCCTGGTAGAATGGATAAGATTAAATATAAAGATTCAATTATTATAATAGATTATGCACACAGTCCTGATGCGGTAGAAAAAGTATTAAAAACATTAAAAGATAAGGGTAGAATAACTACCATAATCGGTTGTGGAGGTAATAGAGATAAAAGTAAAAGAAAAATAATGGGTTCTACTGCATCTAAAAATTCAGATTATGTAATATTTACTTCTGATAATCCTAGAGATGAAGAGAGTGAAGATATAATAATAGATATGATACAAAATGTTGACAGTTTTAATTATGAAATTGAAGTAAATAGAGAAAATGCCATAATAAAGGGTATACAAAGACTTGAAAAAAATGATATACTATTGATATTGGGAAAAGGACATGAAAATTATCAAGAAATAAAAGGAGTTAAGTATCCTTTTAATGATAAAGATGTCGTTTTAAAAAATATATAGGAGGGTATTATATGTTAGTAATGACCAAGGCAATACTTGCACTTATGATTGGCTTTATTATTTCAGTAGTAATAGGGTTAGTTACCATACCAATTTTAAAGAAGACTAAAATAAAACAAGTTGAAAGTACTTATTTAAGCAAAAAGCATAAAGAAAAATCCGGGACTCCTACTATGGGAGGAATTATATTTATTGCATCAACTATAATAACAATGCTTTTATTTATAATTTTTGGTAAAGTTAAAGTATCAACAAATTTACTTATTGTACTATTTATATTTTTGTCTTATGCTTTAATAGGATTTATAGATGATTTTCTGATAATAAAAAGAAAAAATAATATAGGTCTTACAGAAATCCAAAAATTATCACTGCAAGTTATAGTAGCTTTAATATTTTTCTATGTCTATATGCATAGTGGAGCTAATGCTTCATTAGAAATACATACACTTGGAATTAATATTAATATGGGCTGGTTCTATGGAATATTTATTTTGTTTATGTTAGTTGCAAGTAGTAATGCAGTTAATATTACTGATGGACTTGATGGACTTGCAGCAGGACTTTCAGTACTTGCTTATTTAGCATTTGCTCTTATATCTTGGAATACATTTGCAATTACTGGTACAGAAGATATTGCTATATTTATATTTGTACTTGTAGGAAGTTTAATTGGATTTTTGGTATTCAATACTCATCCAGCTAAAGTATTTATGGGAGATACAGGTTCACTTGCCCTTGGTGCGACACTTGCATCAATTGCAATCATAACAAAACATGAAATTACATTTATCATAGTAATGCTTGTATTTATATTTGAAACATTAGTATGTTTAATTCAAATTGTTTCAATGGTATTTTTCCACAAGAAAGTATTTCTTATGACACCATACCATCATCATTTAGAAAAAATTGGATGGAAAGAAACAGATATTGTAAAAGTATTTTGGTTTGTAGGATTAATACTTAGTATGAGCGCAATTATATTTGGAGTATGGTTATAAAAATTAAGAATTTCTTAATTTTTTTTTGTTTTTAAAAAGGATTTTGTATTTTTTTATCGAATATTATTAATGAGGAGGAGAAGAGATGCGATATCCTTTTGTAAAACAAGAAGGACAAATGGAATGTGGAGTTGCATGTATATTAATGCTTATTAAGTATTATAACGGTTATATAAGTACTAATAAACTTAAAATAATGACTAAAACAACAAAGTGCGGAACAACTGTATTTAATATGGTTAAAGCATTAAGAGAAATAGGATTTAGTGCAGATGGTGTTGAATGTGATTTTAATACATTACTTAAAAATAATAATATGATGCCCTGTATATGCCATGTAATAATTAATAAATCATATAACCATTTTGTAGTACTATACAAGATTAATAATAATAATATAGTAATTGCTGATCCTGCATTAGGTATTAAAAAACTTTCATTTAGTGAATTTAAAAAAATATATAATAATATCTTAATAATTGCAAAACCAAATAAAATAATTCCTAATATAAGTGATAATAAAAATTATAATCTCTTTAAGATAATTAAAAAAAATAAAAATATAATAATATTAGTAATTTTATATTCATTACTTATAACTTTCTTGTCAATAACAAATTCATTTTATTTTGGAAAATTAATAGATAGCATATCTTATAAGTCCTTTGATTTTACTAGTATTATCTTTATCTTCTTCTTTATTATTAAGATAATAAGTCTACTATTTTTTTTCTTCAGAAATAAATTATATTTTATTTTAAATAAAAGATTTGATATTGAATTTACAAACGACATATTTTCAAGTATCTTATCTCTTCCTTACCAACATTATAAAAATTATACTACTGGTGATATTTTTTATAGAATAAATGATGCATCAATAATTAAGGATTCTATAAGTAAATTCTTTATTGATATGGCATCAAGTATTCCTATTGTTATATCAAGTTTAATAATTCTCTTTATAATTAATAAATATTTAAGCTTTATTTGTATCAGTATTATATTTGCAATCTTTATTTTTTCTTTAGCGTGTAAAAAAATATTATCCCCTCTATTAAACAAATTAAAAAGATTAAAGTCTATAGATACTAGCATGATGATTGATACAATTAATTCATATGAAACAGTTAAGGGAATAAACATTAAAAATGTTATTAATAATAGAATTAATAATAAACATATAGAATATTTAAATTTTAATAAATACTTTTCTAATTTATTAAATATAAGAGATTTAATATTAAAAATATTAACAGACTTAGGAATAATAATAATTCAGTATTTAGGTATTCTTTTAGTTATTGATAATAAAATAAGTATAAGTACTTTAGTCACATATAACACCATTCTAGGCTTTTTATTTACCTCATTTGCAAGTATAACTGAATGTATATCTACATATACTGATTTTAAAATTTCTTTAAAAAGAATCGATAATATTATGTATAAATATAAAGATAATGGCTTTCTAAGTAAATTTAATAATGGAGATATACTATATAATAATTTTTCTTTTTCTTTTGATGATATTAACTATTGTATAAAAAATGTAAATTTAAAGATTAATAAAAGTGAAAGATTAGTCGTCATTGGTAAAAGTGGATCAGGAAAATCAACTCTATTTAAAGTATTAAAAGGATACTATAATATAGATTATGATTCTATTACAATTAATAATATTGATATAAAAAATTATAAGAATAATATTTTATGTAATAAAATTCTCTATATAAATCAAAATGAAATATTATATAATGATACACTTATTAATAATATATTAATTGATAATTGTAGTGAAGAAAAATTAGTTGATATATGTAATATATGTTCTATTAATGACATAATAAAAAATAATAATTTAGGTTTTAATATGATGATAGAAGAAAATGGATTTAACTTATCAGGTGGACAGAGACAGAGAATAGTAATGGCAAGATCATTAATAAAAGATTTTGATATTTTAATTATTGATGAGGCATTAAATCAGTTAGATATTTATTCAGAGAAAAAAATATTAAATAGTATTTTTAATTATTATCCCAGCAAGACTATAATATTTATAACTCATAGATTAAATAATTGTAATATGTTTAATCATTTAATTGAAATGAAAGAAGGAATGATTATAAAAGATGAATATATCAAAAATAGATGATTCACGAGTTTATAATTTAAATAATAAAATTGATTTAAAAAAATACTATATTTTATTAATAATAACTATACTATTCTTTGTTTTTATAATTATATATCCATATCAAAATATTTCTACATATAAGCTAATTGTTGATAATTCATATAAATTAATTGTTGATGATAATTTTTTTCCTATAAAAAATAATTATTTATATATAAATAATAAAAAGTATAATTATAATGTTGCAGAAATAAGTGAACAAAAAATTATAGATAATAAAATATATTATGAACTTAAAATAGATATTAACTTAAAAGTAGATACTAATATTATTCCGGTTATTATAAAAAGAGGAAAAACTACTTTATTTAATAAGTTTGTAAATAATTTGAAAGGGTGGTAGTAATGCATAAACTAAATGATAATGAAATGATGAATATAAATGGTGGAAGTGTAAGTGCCGGTACTATTTTTTTAATTGCTGCAGGAGTTACACTGGTTGCAGGAATAATTGATGGCATAATAAGACCACTAAGGTGTAATTAATGAAAAAGTTAAGTGATATAGAGATGCAAAAAATTGAAGGAGGAAATAGTTATATAACAGCTGCATTTATATCTTCAATAACTAGGGCAGGTAATTGCATTTTAGATGTAGGTAGAAGTATAGGAAGTGCAATTAGAAGAATATATGAAAACGATATTTGTTCACTTTAAAAAAGGTACTAAGTATCTTTTTTTTTTAGTAAAAAATTAATTTACAATTTATATATGGAATGATATAATATATGTAGACTATAAGAGTAGGAAATATGTAATTAATAGTTTCCATTATATAATCTTCTCAAGTAGCAGTTAGTCGATGAAAGGAAATTGATAGAATGACTAAGGTTAAAAAACGTGGTTTTACGTTGATTGAATTAATAGCTGTATTAGTTATTATGGCAATCATTGCACTTATCGTAACACCACTAGTAATGTCTATAATTAAAAAGGCAAAAATAAGTGCGAGAAAAAGAAGTGTAGATGCATATGGAAGATCAGTAGAGTTAGCTATTGCATCACATTTACTAGATACAGGTACATTTCCAACAAATGAAGAGTTACCAAATCTACAAATTGAATATAGTGGTTCTACTGTAGTTTGTAATGTAATGGCTATGAAAGAAAATGGTGGATTATACTTATCTGAATGTAAGGTAAATAATGTAGATGTTAAAGATAATTCTACTGATGATGGATGGTATCATTATGGTACTAGAGATTTAACAAATGAGGAATATGTTGATATGTATGGAGATGCCTTAAAGACTGCATCACTTGCATATTTTAATACAAATG
>CAMKQS010000082.1 GCA_946414975.1 uncultured Caryophanales bacterium
TTCAAATTACTGGTACTAGCACTCACAAATATTTTAAGTACAAAAGTAGAACATAAACATAGTATAGCAAGTGTATATAATAGTTTTTCTCCTTTTGTAAATTTAGCAACTTTCCTTTTTTTCTTTTTCATTTTAATCAATTCTTTCTATAACTCTTAATTTAGCACTTCTAGCTCTTTTATTCATATTTACTTCTTCTATAGATGGATTAATTGTTTTTACTATTTTAAACTTAGGTAAATATTCTTTTGGAATTATTGGTAAGTTTTGCAATTCTTTTTTTACTGTAGTTACACTTTTAAATATTTCTTTACATATTCTATCTTCTAAAGAATGAAATGTAATAACACATATTCTTCCACCTATATCAATAATTGATAATGCATCAAGCAAACTACTCTTAAACACTTCTAATTCATTATTTACTTCTATTCTTATGGCTTGAAAAGTTTTACGAGCAGGATGATGAGATAACTTGTATTTCATTGGAACTGCTTCTTTGATTACTTCTACAAGCTCTAAAGTAGTATTAATAGGTCTATTTTTTACTATATTCTTAGCTATACTACGTGAATATTTCTCTTCACCATATTTTAAAATTATCTCCGATAGTTTATTCTCATCATATTCATTAACTACATTATATGCACTTAATATCTGTTCTTGATTCATACGCATATCTAAATGAGCATCTTTATGAAAACTAAATCCTCGATAATCTTCATCAAGCTGTGGGCTAGATACACCTAAATCATATAGAATACCATTTACTTTATTAACTCCAAGTTTATTTAACTCTTTTTTTATATTAACAAAGTTACTATTAATAATAGTATAGTTATCTCCAATATCACTAAGCCTCTTTTTACTACTATTTATTGCTTCTAAATCTTGATCAAAAGAATATAAATGTCCATTTTTAACTCTTTTTAATATTTCACTACTATGTCCACCATACCCTAGAGTACAATCAACAATAATACTATCATCTTTAATATTTAAATATTCTATACTTTCGTTTAGTAAAACACTCTTATGCATATCTATTGCCCCTGAAATAAACTATCTAGTGTATCAGATAAATTAGATGAATTATTTTTTATAAAATCGTCCCAATCTTCACGACTCCAAATCTCTAATCTATCATATACTCCAACAATTACACATTCTTTTTTTAAGTTAGCATAGCTTATAAGTGGTGATGGTATATTAATACGTCCCTGTTTATCATATTCACATACGGTTGCTAAAGATAAAAATACACGCATAAAGTATCTTTTCTCTTTTGTATCTGGTAATTCTTTATATTTATTTATTATATTCATCCATTCATTACTTGAATATATAAATAAACATCCATCTAATCCTCTTGTTACAATAAAATTGTTCCCAAGTTCATTACGAAGTTTAGAAGGAATTATAATTCTACCTTTCTCATCAATAGTATGATTATATTGTCCTATGAACATATCATCACCACTTTTCCCCACTAATAACCACTTCTTACCATAATTGTATACTATTTTATTCATTTTGTAAATATATTTTTTAAATTACTTTACATTTTATATACAAAAAAAATATCATAAAATGATATTCCCTATTTTATTATTTTTTTAACCTTATGCTTATTAATTTCACTTAGTTTTCTCTTAGCATATCCTGTATTAGCCATAACACCCCAATAGCTCTTATCAACATCAGCATACATATTAGTTTTTATACTAACTCTATCTTTATTATTGAGAACTAAACTCCAAGGTGCAACTTTATCATTTACTTTTACTTCTTCTACAATATTATCTACATCAAGATAACACACTAAATCAATAATATTAGAATTTTTTGGTATTTCAATTCTTTTACCTATTGAATCATATATATATATTTTCTCTTTAAAAAGTTCACTTTTTATCTGAGCAACAAAATCTTTATTATTTTTAAATAACATATTAACACTGTCTAATGATTTAAAAACTTGAAATTCATTTTTTATTTTTTCTTGCATTATATCCCTTGCATTACCTCTATTTATATCCCAGTATGCTGGAAGCCCATACGAAGCTATTTTATCCATATCAAAAGTTCTTATTTGTGTTTGTACTAACTTATCATTTTCAGCAAATACTGTAGTGTGTAACGACCTATACATATTTGTTTTAGGATTCCATATATAATCTTTAAATTTATAATTCATAGGATGATATTTTGAATGAACAAATCCTAATGTTTGATAACATTCACTTATTTCATCTACCATTATTTTTAAAGCAAGATAATCATGTATATCACTTATTTTATATCCATCTTCAACTTTTTTATATATTCCATATATATTTTTAGTTCTTGTTTTAATATAGTGATTAATACCCTCTTTAGTTAAGATATCATCAAGAACAATTAGCATTTCTCTTAGACATTCATTATCTTCATATTTTCTTTTATTTACTTCATACTGAAGCATTTTATATTCTTCTGGTTTTAAATATCTAAGTGATATATCCTCAAGTTCATTTTTAATCTTATATGCACCAATATAATATGCAAGTGGCACAAATATTTCCATAGTTTCAATAGAATTTTCTTGCTGTTTAAATACACTTTTATATTCTAAAGTACGCATATTGTGTAATCTATCCGCAAGTTTAATAATTATAATTCTTACATCTTCCATAATACCAGTTACTATTTTTCTAATATTAGCTAAGTTTTGTTCTGATTTAGAGGAAAAGTTCATCTTACTTATTTTTGTAACACCATCTACTAATTTTGCAATCTCACTATTAAATAATCTAGTAATTTCTTCCTTAGTCGCACTAGTATCTTCTAATGTATCATGTAATAGTGCTGCACATATAGTATCAATATCTGCACTCATTATTGATGCTATATAAGCAACATTTAAAGGATGTGTAATATATGCCTCTCCACTTTGTCTAAGTTGTCCTGAGTGCATATAATCAGCATAATCATAAGCTTTTCTTATTAATTCTAAATTATTACTTTCATAATTACTTACCCTTTCAATTAAACCATCAATTGTAACATTATTCATAAATCCTCCTATAAATAAAAAATAAACATAATTATCCCTAATTTATGTTTATTAAAAAGCCCAGGAAGTCCCTATTACATATATGAATTTTAAAATAAATAAACAGCATATTTTCATAATATCACTTCCAAAATAAATATTAGAATACATATTACTCTTTATTTTTACTTATGTCAAGTGTTTTTGTAAAAAATAGAAATACGTTAATTTTCATAAAGCAAAATTTATATAAATTGTAAAAAAAGCTATACTGTTGTATAACTTTATAAACTTAACTGATCTTATAACCGGACAGTTTTTCATATAGAGCAAAGCCGAGGATTTATACCCTCGACTCTTTTCATTGCTTATACGGCATTTATCTGCTAAAATATAGTTAACAAAATAAAAGAAAGCAGGTAGCCGTATGAATAAAGTATATAATACTCAAGAAGAAATTGCAACTAATTTAAAAAATTTTTTATTAGATTGTTTTAAAAATATCAGAAAAACTCAATTTAAAATTATTCCTTATATTGTTATTGGTATGATTTTAGCTGAATCTGTTGTTGCTTCTGATATTGCCAAAAATTTAAAAGGTGATTTTTCTTTAGTTCAACACGATTCTGTTATCAGAAGAATAAAAAGATTCTTTATTAATAAACTTTTTAAACCCTATGATTTTTATGATAAAATCATAAGATTTGTTATATCTAAATATAAAGTTAAGCATAGTGATAAAAGAATTCACATTATCTTTGACCACATGTTTTCCCATGATAACTATACTGTTTTTATGATTTCTCTAAGAGTCGGAAAGCAAGGAATTCCTTTATGGTTTAGATGTTTCAAAGGCAAAGATGATCCTAAGGCATTTGATGAAGAAACTTTAAAAAAAGGTATTACCTACGTATCATCATTATTTCCTGAAGATTATGATTTAGTATTTCTTGCTGATAGATGGTTTAATTCTACTTCACTTCTTGAACATATTGCATCACTCGGTAGAACCTATACTATAAGATTAAAAAGAAATATTAGATGTTACGTTTACGATAAAAAAGAAAAGCATTTTATCTGGAAAACTACTGGTGATTTATTCGCTCATGCAAATAGTTCAACTTTCTATAGAGATATTTTAATAACCAATAATAAATTCAAAACTAATATTGTTTTGAGTAAGAAAAATGGCGTTAAAGAACCGTGGATTATTGCGACAAACGGTGATTTAAAGAAAGCTATTAAAGATTATGGTTACCGTTTTGGCGGCATCGAATGTATCTTTAAATCTCAAAAATCTAACGGTTTATATATGGAATCCACTGTAAAAGCAGATATTAAATATTTTACTTCAATGTATACTATTGCTTGTTTTACAACATTATTTCTTACATTATTTGGCTCTGATTTTACAAAGAATTCTAGATGTTATAGAAATGTTAAAATAACTACTCATAAAACTTCTAATGGCATTAGAAAAAGAGTTATGTCTTTGTTTAATGTTGGACTTACATTATTTAACTGTGCATTTAATGCATCAAGATATATTCGAATACCGTTTTCTTTTACTCTTTATGATACATAATCAAGAGTATGCACAATTAGAAAATATTTTTAAAAATTCAGTTTTTGAGTTCTTTTTCGCATGCAATTTTTTCAATATATAAAGTATAAATTCATTGTAAGTGAAACAAAATCGTGAATATCGTCTATTACTGGACGTATAAATTCACGATTTTTACTATCTTTTTCTCTTAAATTTCAACAATTTTCTAAAACTGTCCGGTTATAAGTTAACTGATATGGACTCTGTTCTGTTCCCTCACCTGAATCTATTTTGATACTAGATACTAGATACAGACTTGGACGAACGCCATAAGAGTTAGCGACGTTGTAGTTGCGGTAGTGGTTGACATAGCCCGAAACGCTCAGATAGAACGCGTTATACGAGGAGCCCGAATTAGGCGACAAAAGCCATTGAGTAGAATTACTATTTGTATTGAATATCCATCCATTTGTTTTTCCAGATGAACCATC
>CAMKQS010000083.1 GCA_946414975.1 uncultured Caryophanales bacterium
ATATTCCTCCACTAAAAAACTGTGTATCAATTTACACAGTTATTCTAATAAGGTCAACCTTTGTTAAATATAATTTTTATTTTACTATTTTATAGTATCACTTATTTCTAATAATATTGGATAGTGATCACTAAATGATACTTCTTTATCTGTTATTTTATCTATACTTTTTACTTTTAGACTGTTTGATATAAATATATGGTCTATTGGCATATCTCGCTTTGATTTTTTAAATGTTCTACCTTGAATATCCATATGATTAATACCTAATAATTCTAACTTTTTTATAAAACTAGTTAATACATTACTTTTTGTGTTCATATTAAAATCTCCAAGTAATATAATAGGATTATTAATTTTTTTTATTATTTTATATAGTTTTTTTAATTGTCTATTTTTACTTATTTTATTATATGCAGATAAATGGGTGTTTATAATAGTAATATTTTTATTCTTTATATCTATTCTAGTAGCTACTCTAGGTAATAAATCAGGTAAGAATGGTAATCTATAGTTTTTATTTGCTGATACATCTAAATTAGTATATATATTTACTGATTCATTAAATCTTTTTATCTTATCAATAACTTTAGTAAATATACTCCTTCCCATTCTAGGATTACCGTAAGGTGTATAATCTTTAAGTTCATATGTTAGTCTATCTCTATAACTTTCTATTACTTCTTGTAAGCATATGACATCAATATTATTTTCTTTAATATATTTTGAAAGCATAATAACAGTATCTTTATTTTTATAAATGCCATCATAATTTTTTGTTCTATATCTATTTCTAACATTAAATGTTAATATTTTCATTATCTAACTCCCTATTATATCTTATTGAATTAACTCCTATTTTATAATAATCTTCTATTAGATTTCTTTTTTTATAGTTATATATATACATATAATCATTTCTTATTTTTATTCTAAATAGATTATTAAATCTATCTTTAAGATAATCTCCATATAATTTATATTTACATACCATTGCTTCTTCATATCCGCTCACAATAACTTCTAGGTTAGGATGTTTATTATATCTTTTATGATAATTATCTATAATATCTTTTATTTGATTAAAATTTAGTTCATATGATAGTGTAATTTTATCTACGTTAAGAGAGTGTAGGAAAGCTACTGTATAACTATTTACTACATTTAAATAGACATCAGTTACAACTGATTTATATTTATTAACACTACCAAGTTCAGACACCAAAACTCTTTTTTCTATATCATCATGATTAATAATAATTCTATCTAATTTTAATGTTGTATCCTTTGTATCTTTAAAATTATATACTTCATCATATTTATCTTTTAAATTATTTATATCATCTGTATCAACTAATATGCATAAATCTTTTTTATATGGATAATCTTTTACTGAAACATTATATTCTCCATATGTTATTTTATTTTTTTCTAACCTTTTTTTATTTAAAAGTTCAATAGTATCTCTTCTTAAATTATTAATTACACTAACTGGTATAAATATATTATCATCAATATTAACTACAATATTATTTAAATAATAAACTGTATCATTTAATCTATCTATTTTATTTTTAATATCATTAGAATTAGTTGCAACTTTAGTAGATTCTTCTATTATATAATCACTACTAAGTGTAATATCATATTCTTTATATTTAGCTGTTATTTCTAATTTTTTACCTAATTTTGCATTAACTATAATATCAAGTGGTAATTTTTTATTAATTTTAATTTTTTCTTGAATATCTTTTAACTGCATGTAATCTGTTGTTTTTACTACTTTAGATAAACTATTAATTTTATAATTAATTTTTACAGTATTACCTTTTTTAGCGCTTTTAACTCTTTTAGAATCTATAAACATTTCTGTTACTGTAAAACCTATATCATCATCTATTATTCTAATACCATCATTTATATTTAAATCTTCACTTAGTTTAAGTAAAAATGAATTATTTTTTATGCTTATAACTTTTCCTATTTCTACTCCCTGATGGTTTGGTCTTTCTTTATTTATAAAATTATTATTATTTTCATTAAATAAAAATCCTTGAGTAAATTTTCTATTAAATATTTTTTTTAGATCATATATATCTTTACTAGTTATATTAATTTTACCAGTATCACAATATGAATCTATAGCTTTTCTATATAGACTAACTGCAAGATAGACATATTCTTTTCTTTTCATTCTACCTTCTATTTTTAGAGAATCAACTCCTATATCGATTAATTTATCAATATTATTTAAGGCACATAAATCTTTAGTACTAAGTAGGTATCCGCTATCTATTACATCAGAATTTTTTATTAAATCATATTTCATTCTACAGCACTGTGCACATGTACCGCGGTTACCACTTCTACCTCCAATTAAACTTGACATTAGGCACTGTCCAGAAAAGCTAACGCATAACGCTCCTTGAACAAATATTTCTAATTCTATATTACTATTATTTTTAATATGACTAATATCGTCAATAGTAAGTTCACGGGATAGTACGGCTCTTTTTATATTCAATTTTTCAAGTAATTTAACGCTTTCAAGTGAATGAATATTCATTTGTGTTGAAGCATGTATTTCTAGTTCTGAAAAATTTTGTCTTACTAAATCCATGGCTCCTAAGTCTTGCATAATTACAGCATCGACATTATTAGAATATAAAAATTCAACATAATCAATAAAATCATTTATTTCATTTTCATATATTAATGTATTTATTGTAACGTATATTTTAACATCATATAGATGGGCATAGTTTATTGCTTCTATTAGCTCGTCATCAGAGAAATTTGCAGCAAATGCTCTAGCTCCATATTTTTTTCCACTTAAATAAACAGCATCAGCTCCAGCATTGATTGCAGCAATTAAACTTTCCATATTGCCAGCAGGAGCTAGTAATTCTATTTTTTTCATATCCACCTACCTAAGTTCAAATTTAATTGTTCCTTTATTATTTTTACATTTAACAAAAGCAATAGCTCCATTGATTATATTCATACTTGGAGATTTATGTGATATATCTGCATCATATATTACAGGTATATCTAAAGAGTTTAATACACTATCTAAAAGACATGACTTAACATCATAACCATAATAACTGTTAACTACACCAAACCTTCCAAAAATAATACCAGTTGCATATTTAAAATATCCTATTTCATTCATTTTCCAAAGTACACGAATAACTTCTTCTAGAGATAATTCACAATTATCAAAGTACCAGATGATTCCATCATCCTTATATTTTAAAGTAAAATCAACTCCACCATCATATTTAGTACCTATTAAATTTGATATTAAATCAAAGCATCCTCCAATAATTCTTCCTTTAAATTTTGCACTATCTCCTTTTAATACTTTCCAAGATACTTTTTTATTTAAATTATAATATTCTAATCCTGTTACTTCTTCTGTGTAACTATCTTCATATTTATCAAAACTATCGTATGAGATAAGTTTACCGTTTATCATGTTTAAAAAATCTATTTGTGTTTTATGTAATTTTTCCATTCCAAATGGACTAAAGTTTTGTCCATATATGGTTGCAATGTCAAGTTTAGTAGTAATAGTGTATAATAGTCCAGTAGGATCAGAAAAACCAGATATCCATTTAGGATTATTTTTAATAATATCAAAGTTAATATATGGAAGTATTTCTAATAAAAAATCTCCTCCTGTTGCACACAAGATTAGATCAATATTACTATTATTAAAATATTCTTCTACTTCACGGGCTCTAGCTTTAGCTGTATTACTTCTACCCTTTACACAAGTAAAAATATTTTTAGACATTACTATGTTATATCCATAGCTCTCTAATACTTTTTTAGCATTCTTAAATTTGTTTTTTTTAGTTTCTTTAAAAGCACCAGCTGATGGAGTAATTACTCCAATAGTACTATTATTATCTATAAATTTAGGATATTTCATATTACACCTCGATTAATTATAATTATACTATCTATATATTTTTTTGTAAATGAAAAATCTAGCTTGTGCTAGATTAGTTATTAATAGCTGATTTTTTTAGTGTTATAACTGGACGAATTGAAGCTCCACCATATGATAAACTACCAAAAACAGGCCAATCTCTTATTTCACCATTTTTTTGAATTACATAAACTCCTGTATCGGAATCTTCATGTTTACTCATCGTCCAATAATTATAACTACTACTTGTTACAAATTCCGGAGTCAACGATGTTTTAGCATAACTGGCCACAGTTGGATTTATAAATTGTAGTTCAAAATGAAAGTCATCAATTAATTCCGAATATGTAAGTAATCTAACTTTATATCCTAAATAATCATTTGTTAAATCATCCTCATTTAGTTTATCTGCTGTCCATTCATCAATAGCTTTTTTAATATCACTTTCATTATAATCGGTCTTACATCCTTGAGTATTAGATCCGCCCATCGATGTATGTACACAATCTTGCCTATTATAATAGTAAGCAGTTCCATAAATTCCATCGCTTTCAATATTTGTTTGTCTACTACCGCTATATGCATTATAACCATATGAATTATACATGTTTAAGTATTCATGATCATATTCTTTTAGTTCTTCATATGTAAATGGTTCTGCTTTTAGTAATGTTATTGAATTATTATCAATATTGTCTTTTATTACATAGAAATTTATATTGTTATATGTTATTTCATCTCCTATAGAATATGATATAGATGTATCTGTTACATATGTGTAATCTACACTTTCTTCTTATTTTAGCAAAAAAAAACGCAACCTTTTGTTGCATTCTTAACTACACGTTTTCTATTTGTTCTTTTGTAAGTCCAGTAATTCTTATAATTGTTTCTATAGGGATTTTTTCATCTAACATTTTCTTTGCATCTTCTAACTTACCTTGTTCAATTCCTTGTTTAACTCCTTGCTCAATTCCTTCTTCAATATATCCATTTCTTAATTTAATTCTATCTTCTTCATCTGTAAATAATTGATGAAATTTATTAT
>CAMKQS010000084.1 GCA_946414975.1 uncultured Caryophanales bacterium
AAGATGCAGCTAACATGAAAAAAGCTGAATTAGTTGAAGCTTTAAGCAAATAATTTAAATAATTTATTAAAAAACACTTTTATAAGTGTTTTTTTTTATTTTTATTAATGTTATACTTTAGATAATGTAGGAGGTTGTTTATATGGCAGAAACTAAAAAGAAAGTAGCAAAGAAACCAAGTAGTAAACAAGTAGACTCTATAATTGTTATTTTAATTGCGATTATAGTATTAGCAGTAGTAGCAGGAGGAATAGTATTAATTACTTCATTTAAAACTGAACCACTAGTACCTGTTACAAATCCAAATGAAGAAACTACTGATAAGGGAACTTATAGTGATTATCTAAAGAAATTAAAAGCAGAAACTGAATCAGTAGTAGAACCTATAGATAACGAACTTATTACTAAAATTATACTTGGAACAGATAATTACATGTATATTGTTTATAAAGATGTAACTAAAAATACTGACACTATCCCAGGAAGTGTTGAAACTGGATCAAAATATGTTGATATCTCTGGAGTTGTAGACTTATTTAAAGTTACTACTGATACAGTTCATTTATTTGTGCTTAATGATAATGGTGTATTATATGAAATTAATTTAACTGATGCTACTAACGTACCTAAAGATGTAAAAGAAGTTGTAGAAGTTTCAAGTAGTTTAAATCAAATTGAAGTTAAGAAATTTGATGGAACAATTGAATTATTACAATAAAAAAGATGTTTAAAAACATCTTTTTTTTTATCACTAAAATAAATTATTTGCTATAATGTTTATTAGGGTGGTAATGATGATAAATACATATGTGGGTCCTATGTTTTCAGGTAAAAGTGCCAAGCTAATAAATATATATAGTGAGATTGAGAACAAAGATATTGTTATGGCTTTTAAACCTAAAAATGATACTAGAGATGAAAATTATATTAAATCAAGAAATAGTGATATAACTATTCCTGCTTATTATATTGAATACTTAGAAGAAATTTATGATTATATTGAAGATAGAGAAAATAATAGTAAGCATGTAAGTACTATTTTTATTGATGAAGCACAATTTTTAAAGGGTAGTGTTGATGTTTTAACAAATTTAAGTGTTGATTATGATATTGATTTTTATATTGCTGGTTTAAATATGACTAGTGAACAAAAACCATTTGGACTAATGCCTAATATTATGGCTGTATCAGAAAATGTTGATGTAATCAAAGGTTTTTGTGTTGAGTGTAATAAACCATCTATTTATACACATTATGAAGGTGTTAAAAATAGTGATATTTTAGTTGGTGATGGTAATTATACATCTTTATGTAGAAAATGCTTAGCTAAAAAGGGTATAAAAATTAGAAAGAAGGTTAAATAATGAAAGGTAAACTTATTGTAATCGAAGGAACAGATTGTTCTGGAAAAGAAACTCAAAGTAAACTATTAGTTGAAAAATTAAATAAAGAAGGAATTAAAACTGAATATTTTTCTTTTCCTAATTATGCTTCTCCAAGCGGTAAAATCGTAGGTTTATCTTTTTTAGGAAAACCATATTTAGCTCATGAACTTGTTGAAAAAGAAGCAAGTAACATTAAAGAAAAATTAAGTGATGTTGATCCATCAATTGTTGATAAAGTTTTAGATGAACTTGGTGAATCTTTAAGCAAAGGATGGTTTCCTGAAACTGCTCCAAATGTAAATCCTAAAGTTGCATCTTTATACTATGCAGCAGATAGACTTTATAATTTAGATTATATTAATGAAAAAATAGAATCGGGAACTAATTTAGTTTTAGATAGATATTTTTATTCAAATATGGCTCATCAAGCAGGTAAATTATCAACTAAAAAAGAACGTAGTGAGATGTATGATTGGCTATATGATTTAGAAACAAATAAGTTAGAATTACCAGATAGTTCAATCAAATTATTCTTACATATGCCAACTCCATATATAAATCTTTTAAAAGCAAAAAGAGATGAAAAATTAGATGAAAATGAAAAAGATGAAGAGTATTTAAAAAGATGTGAAAGTGCATTTTTAGAAATGACTGAAAAATATAATTTTGAAGTTATAGAATGCACTAAAAATACAATTTCAGATGTTTCATTAGAAAATATTAAAACTCCTGGTGAAATAAACGCGGAAATATACGAAAAAGTTGAGGAATTAATGAAATAATCAGTTACATTTAATTGATTATTTTTTTTGTATAAATTATAATTAAAGAGAGAGATTTTACAGAGAGAAGGTAAAATATGATTCTTGGAGCTAAAGACTGGATAGGCAATTTTGCAATGGATACTTTAAACAGAATCTTTATAAATATATTAGATAACATGGTTTACATGTTAATTGGTTTTGCTTATAAAGTATACTTGATGATTGCTTCTATAGATCTATTTAATAACTATAATACAGGAACAGAAAATGTTCATGAAATATATACAGAATTAACAAGTCGTATTTATAGTGTTCTAGCGATAGTTGTTATGTTCGTTCTCGCGTATCAAATTATAATTTTTATAATTGATCCAGATAAAGGAATGAAACAATCTAAACAATTGATTGTTAATTTAGTTAAAGCTATTATTATGGTAGTTTTAGCGCCATTGGTATTCCATTATATGGCTCAAATTCAATATCATGTTTTAATAAGTGATAATGTTATTTGGAGATTAGTTTTGGGTGAAGGTGGAAGCCAATCAAGCGATGTTACCGGAGGTGGTAATACAATGGCTTCGATGGTGTTTATGTCACTTTATCATCCAGTTGGAACACAATATAGTGACTTCTATGATAATGATGGAACTTTAAAAAGTTACAATGAAGCTTGTGCTTTTTATAAAGGTGGAAACATGTCGAAAGATACACTTGCTAAAGTTATAAGAGGAGGAACTGGAGGTGCCGGTGTTGGTGCTGCTATAGGAGCTGCTGGATTCCTAGGATTTGGAGCTTTACCTGGAGCTGTAGCAGGAGGAATTGCAGGTGCTGGTACTGCTCTTATAACATCTTTGTTGGAAGAAGATACAACAGCTTGTCAATTCTATTATAGACAATTATATATTGGTGATGGAAAAGTAAATGGAAGCGACTTTAATATTAAGCCTAATGAAATTAATACAGTTACTGACTATGGTGATAGAACTGTAGGTTCTTCTAATAAGACATTGGTATTGGCTTCAGTTCCAGCATTAGCTGATGAAGTTTACCAAGAAGGAAATATGGAATATTATTATTTCTCATCTGTAGCTGGAGCGTTAATTTTATACTTATTAGTAGCATATGTTTTAGATATAGCTTATAGAGCATTTAAATTAGCGTTTTTACAAATGGTAGCACCAATACCAATCTTACTTGGTGTTATTCCAAAAAATGAAAAGATATATTCTCAATGGAAAGATAGTTTCATAAAAACTTATCTAGATATATTTGTTAGAGTATTCGTAATGGCATTTGTAATTTTAATGATTAAATTACTACCATCATTTGTTGGTGCAATGTATACAGTATTAAGTGCTGGTGGAGATACTGAAGCAAGTGGCATTTTAAAAGCTGTAACAATGGTAGCTATGATAATAGGTTTATTAAGGTTCGGAAAAGAATTACCAGAAATGATTAAGGATGTTGCTAAAAACGGACCTGGATTATTAAGTGGTATTGATTTAAATCCAAATAATTCATTCAAGAAAACTAAAGAAGGAATTCAATTTGGCAAAGATCTTGTTGGTAAACCATTAGGTGCTGCTGCAGGAGCTATGTTAGGAGCTAGATCAGCTAGAAAAACTGTAGGTGGTAGAAATGCAAATTTCTTTAATAGACAATTAGCTGCATTACGTGGTATACAAACTGGAGGAAAAATTGGATATCAAAATGGTCTTAAAAAAGGTACATTAACAAATGCGATGGTACAATCTAATGCAATTGCTCAAAATGATTTACAAGAAAGAAAAGATAGAGTTAAAGGTTTTAGAAAAATTCCTGGTGATTATTCTACATTCCGTAGTCGTGGTGATAACAGAATAAAGGCAGCATGGAAAACTGTTTATGAAGGAGAATTCTTAAATAATATGACTCAAGGTAGAATGGGTAAATTTATTTCTGCTAGTAGAGGAAGTACAATTGGTGCTGAATCTCAAATTATTTATGCAGCTGGACAAGCTTATCAAAAAGCTGCGAATGGTATTTTAGATTACTTTGCAGGTGCTACTAAAGATGCTAAAGCTGATATTCAAAACTGGAATAGAGCATCAGAATCAACTATTAAATATAATGAAGATACCCATCAATGGGAAGGCAAATGGAATGGAATTGAAGTATTCGGACAACATGAAAGTGAAATTCGTAAGCAAATTAAAAGCTTGGGCGATGAATATTTGAAGAGAAAAGAAGTTGAAACATTTGATGGTAAACTTGAGTTGTTGGGTACCAAAGGAATGCAAAATATTGCTGATTCTCTTTTAAGTGTAAATTCACAATATTTTGATTCGTTAGGTGCGTATCCTGGATTACAACAAAAAATACAAAAAGCTTCTCTTGAAGGAGCAAAAGATGCAAATTTTACTGCTGCAAATTCATTCTTAGAATCTCTTAATGGTGGTAAAACTATTGACTATGAAGAAGTTGATGATGTTATGAAACTACTTAACTCTCAAGAATTTGAGGATCGATTAGCTACACAATCTAATGCTGATGATATACGTAAAGGTGTTGCAACTTACTATAGATCAGTTGTTAAAGCAATGGATGGAGTTCAAGGCGGAATTCAAAATGTTAAAGGTGGTCTTGAAGGAACAGAAGTTAGTTATAACTTTAATACCAGTGTTAACAACTTGGGTAAAAAACCTGGTGAACAATAGTTTAATTAAAAGAATAAAAAGGAGATGGAATTATGAATCAAAAGTA
>CAMKQS010000085.1 GCA_946414975.1 uncultured Caryophanales bacterium
AGCACATGGTTCATACCCATGGTGTCGGGGGTTCAACTCCCTCCGTCGCTACCAAGAGATAATAACTAACTAGAAATAGTTAGTTTTTTGTTGTATAATTATAGTGGTGATAATATGGAACATAAATTAAAATTACAACCAAAATATTATAATTTTATTCTTAATGGTACAAAAAGAATTGAAATTAGACTTTTTGATGAAAAAAGAAAGCAAATAAAAATTGGTGATACAATTAAATTTTTAAAAGAACCTGATTTAAAAGAATCATTCAATACTAAAGTTATTGAATTATTAAGATACAATAATTTTAATGATATGTTTAAAGATTTTGATATATCTATTTTAGCAGACATATCAATGACTAAAGAAGACTTAATTAAAGAATTAGAACAATTCTATACAAAAGAAAAACAATATAAGTACGGAGTTGTAGGAATAAGAATAGAGTTAATATGAAATTTAAATTAGTGTTAAGAGATGATTATTTATTAAATAAAAGTAAATATATTGAAGATATAAAATTTCTTTATCAAGATGATAACAGTAAATTAGCTAATATAGAAGATATAAAAAAGCATTTAGATTTTATATTTAATATCCCTAATTCAATGTTAGTATTATTATATGATGATAATAAACTAATTTCTATGGTTAATGGATATGAATATAATAGTATATATCATGACTTTTGTATTTTTTCTTTATTTACAAAAAAAGAATATAGAGGTCAAGGGTTAGGATATAAAACATTAAAACATATAATTGAAGAAATAAAAAAATATAACCCTAATAAAATAATTTCAGGCATTGAAAAAGATAATATTTTTTCTATTAAATTGCATGAAAAAGCCGGATTTATAAATTCTAATTTAAAATGGAATGAAATAGAAGAAGGATTTCCGGATAATCACATGGCATATATTTACAAAAAATATTAGTACGTAACGTACTTTTTTTTGCATTTTACTGAAAAAAAATTTATTATGTGATAAAATATATTTATGATAGGTGGTGAAGTATGAAAAAGAAAAACAAAACTAAGAAAAAACGTTGGAATGTTTCTAATTTACTGTTTATATTTTTTTTACTAGGTATACTTATTTTATATGGTCAATATGTATATTTATCACTATCTAAAAGTATATATGGAATTAACATGAAGAAATTTGCAGCTAATAGAAATACTATAAAAAAAGAAAAAATAGCTGAAAGAGGAAAGATATTTGATGTAAATGGAGATACTCTTGCTCTTAATGTTACATCTTATACATTGATTGCATATCTTGATGAAAATAGACTAGATAGTAACAAAAATCCAATGTATGTAAAAGATAAAGAAGATACTGCAAGAAAACTATCGGAAGTAATTGGAGCAGATTATGAATATGTACTAGATAGATTAAATAAAAAACAGTATCAAGTACAATTTGGTAATTATGGAAGAAATATTACTGAACTAAAGAAAAAAGAAATAGAAAATTTAAAATTGCCAGGCATTTCTTTTGAAAAGACAGTAAATAGATATTATCCAGCAGGTAATTTTGCTTCACATATTATTGGGTATGCTAAGAATGATGATACAGGAAATATAAAGGGAATGCTCGGAATTGAATCAAAATATGATGATCAATTAACTGGAGTTAATGGATATGAAAAATATGAACAAGATAAATTTGGATATAAGATTCCTGATACTCCTGAGGAGAATGTTGCTGCTATAGATGGTGATGATATTTATTTAACAATTGATTCAAGTATTCAAAGATTTGTAGAAAGTGCAATATATAAAGTTGATTCAGAATATGAACCAGAGTGGACTATTATTGAAGTTATGGATGCAAAAACTGGAGAAATACTTGGAAGTAGTTCATCAAAATCATTTGATCCTAATAATATACCAAGTGATATGGATTATGAAAATCCTTTAGTTTCATATCAGTATGAGCCAGGATCTACTATGAAAATATTTACATATATGTGTGTTATGGAAAAAGGCGTATATAATGGCTCTGAAACATATAAATCTGGATATTATCAAGTAGATGATAAAGATAGAATAAATGATTGGGATAAAAACGGTTGGGGAGATATTAGTTATGATACAGGATTTGAATATTCTAGTAATACTGCAATTGCTAATTTAATTAAAAATCATTTATCTAAAGATGAACTTAAGTCATGCTTTGAAAAGTACGGGTTTGGAAATAAAACAAATGTAGAACTTTCATCAGAAGCACCGGGAGCTTTAAATTTTAAATATCCAATAGAGGTACTTGCAGCAGGATATGGTCAAGGAATTCTAACCACACCAATTCAGCACTTGCAAGCACTATCTATTATTGCAAATGATGGTACAATGGTATCTCCACATATAGTAAAAAAAGAAGTTAATAAAAAAACGGGAAAAGAGATAGTTACTAAAATAAATAAAAAAGAAAATGTAGTAAGTCAAGATACAGTAAATAAAATAAAAGATTTAATGGAAAAAGTTGTCGCTGATGATTGGGCAACAGGACATAAATATTATATTGAAAATTTTAATATTATTGGTAAAACTGGTACAGCTCAGATATATGAAAATGGTAGATATTTAACAGGAGCTACTGATTATATATCATCAATATCAATGATGTATCCAAAGGATAATCCGAAAATTATAGTTTATGCCGCAACTAAAAAACCAAGTCATAATCAAAACTATGCATTATCCGATTCAATACAAGAACTTACTAAAAATATTGCTAAATATTATGATATGTTCAATGAAAATTATAATTTAAATAATAATAATAATGCTATTGATAATTATATTAGTAAAGATTTAGAAGATGCTAAAGCTAATCTTGCAAATATTAATGCTTCAGTCGTTGTAATCGGTAATGGTGATAAAGTAATAGATCAATATCCTAAAAAAGGAGTAAAAATTGTTAATAACAATAAAGTATTCTTAGTTACTAATGGCAGTGAAACACTTATGCCAAATATGAATGGTTGGTCGAGAGTTGATGTTATTAGATTTTGTGATTTGCTTGGTGTAAGCTATAAAATTAATGGTAGTGGATATGTTATATCACAAAATATTGAAGAAGGGAAAAATATAGATAGTATAGAAGTTACGTTAGAAAATAAAGAATGAGGTAATATATGAAAGAAAAAGTTTATGTGTTTGGACATCAAAATCCTGATACTGATAGTGTTACTAGTGCCATTGCTGTTGCTTATTTAAAAAAATGTTTAGGTATAAAAGCAGAACCTAGAATTTTAGGAGAAATTAATAAAGAAACAAAATTTATTTTAAAGTATTTTAATGTTAAACAACCGTCATACTTAGATAATGTTAAATTACAAATAAAAGATGTTGATTATTGTAAAGGGGTTTATATTGATGAAAATTCTACAATAATAGATGCATACAATTATTTAAAAGAAAAAAATATTACAGGATCCCCCATAGTTGATAAGAATCAAAAAATAAAAGGAATGATTACATCAAAAGATATAGTGGCTAAATTAATAGATGATTCAAGCCACGTAAATACATCATATGATAATTTAGTAAGAGTACTTAAGGGTAAAAAAATATTAAAAAACGATATTGAATTTAACGGAGGTGTTTTTGTTGCAACCTTAGATAGTGATACTATAGTTAACAATTATAGTTTTAATAAAGATACAATACTTATTGTAGGAAAGAGAAACAGTATTATTAAACATGCTATAGAAAATGAAGTTAAATTAATAATTCTTGTAGGTAATACTGATATCGATGATTCGATAATAGAAGAAGCAGAAAGAAAAAAATTAAATATAATTAGTACACCATATAATTCTTTTGAAACATCTAGAATGGTAATTTTAAGTGAATATATAAAAAATTTGATGAATAAAGATAAGTTTTACAAATTTAGTGAAGCATATAATTTTTATGATTTCTTAAAGGAAGCAAGAAAATTAGGACATAATAACTATCCAGTTGTAAATAAGTATGATGAATGTATTGGATTAATAAGAATTACAGAAAAAAATGAAAAACATTTAAAAAAAGTAATTTTAGTTGATCATAATGAATCGAGTCAAAGTGTAGAAGGACTTAATGAAGCGTATATTATGGAAGTTGTTGATCATCATAAAATAGGAGATTTATCTACTAATGATCCAATTAATGTTAGAAATATGGCAGTAGGAAGTACTAATACAATAGTATATAGAATGTTTAAAGAACAAAATATAGAAATACCATATGAAATAGCAGGATTAATGTTATCAGGAATTTTAGCGGATACATTAGGATTAAAAAGTAGTACAACAACAGAACTTGATATAATTACCGTAAAGAAATTAGCTCAACAGATGAATTTAAATTATAAAAAATATTATCTTGAAATGTTAAAAGCAGGAACAAGTATAGATGGACTTACTAAATTAGAAGTACTAACACAAGATTATAAAAATTTTCAAATTGATTATAAGAAATATGCTATAGGTCAAACAATTACTATGGATATAGATAATATTATGAAAGATATGGATGAATATTTAAATATAATGGAAGAAAAGAAAATAAAGAATGATTTAGAATTTATTTTATTTATTGCAACAGATGTAATTAAAAACGGTTCATACATATTTTATACAAATAATTGTGAAGAAATGATTAAAGAGTGTTTTAATTTAGATGATGTATATGAGGGAGTATTTATTGAGGGAATGACATCCAGAAAAAAACAAGTAGTACCATATATAAATGAATATTTAAAATAATATAGATAAATTTCTATATTTTTTTTATAAAATAAAAAGGATTTTATCTATTTATATCGAATATTATAATT
>CAMKQS010000086.1 GCA_946414975.1 uncultured Caryophanales bacterium
ATTAATCCACCTGCATAAAATTTTACAATAATATCAAGTGGTAAGTCTGAGATCTTTATTTCGCTATTGTCTTTTAATCTTTCTGATACATCTTTTTCTATAGCGTCAATTAAAAAATCAATTAATATACCATTTCTATTATTAGCAAGGATAGCACTATAGATTTCTTTGTTTTCTTCAATATGATCTATTAAAATACTTAATAGTTCCATAAGATATTCTTTTGAAAAAGCTTTGTTTTCATTATCTTCAAAAACTTTTAACAAAGATAATTTACGTTCTTCAAATAAGTCAATTAATAATTCATATTTATCATCATAGTGAGCATAGAAAGTAGATCGGTTTACTAATGACTCTTCACATATATCGGATATTTTTATTTTTTCAAAATTTTTTATTTTCATAAGGTTTAGTAATGAATTAAAAAGAATCTTTTTTGTTTTAACTATTCTTAAATCAGTTTTTTCTTTCAATATAACACCTCGTTTCATAGTTTATTATATGAATTAAAGTACAAAAAGTCAAATAACAAACAAAATGTATGATAAATATACATATATATTTTTAAAATTGTTGGATAAACATCATATATATTCTAATGTGGTGGTATTTGAATAATTAGAGTAATAAAATACTATAACGATGTGTGTTTATGATAATTATGGGAGGAATATAATGAAAAAGATAACTAATTTAATTGTCAATGGTAGATATGTCTTCTTAACTTTATTTATAATAGTCGCTTGTTTTAGTTTGTATTTATCAACTAAAGTAAATATAAATGAAGATATAATGAAGTATTTACCAGAAACATCAGAAACTAAAATAGGTAAGGACATAATGGATAAAGAGTTTGCAAAACAGGATTCTTCTATTCTTAATGTGATGTTTAAGGGATTATCTGAAAATGAAAAAGATGATACCTTAAAAAAGTTAGAAAATGTAGAAGGTGTTAGTTCAGTTAAGTATGAAAACAATGATAAATATAATAAAGATGATTATTCATTATTTATATTAAATGTTGATGACTATGCCGATTCTAAAACCTCAACCAACGTTTATAATTATGTTAAAGATAATTTTAATACAGCTGGGATGAGTGGAACTATATATGACGAAAATAAGCCACTTTTACAATTATGGGTTGTAATACTTGCTATTTTATGTGCTATGGTAATTTTAACAATATTGAGTGATTCTTATGTTGAACCATGGTTATATTTAATATCAATTGGAATAGCAGTATTTATTAATAAAGGTACAAATATAATGTTTGATAGTGTATCGTCAATAACTAATTCAATTGTTGCAATTTTACAACTTGCTCTTTCTATGGATTATTCTATAATGCTATCAAATAGATATAAACAAGAAAAAGCAAATCATTTAAACAAAATAGATGCAATGAAGGAAGCTTTATATCATTCATTTGCTGCTATTTCAAGTAGTTCTATAACTACCATAGTGGGTTTACTTGCTTTAGTATTTATGAGTTTTACAATTGGGAAAGATTTAGGCATTGTATTAGCAAAAGGTGTGCTACTTAGTTTATTAAGTATATTTTTCTGCTTACCAGCACTTTTATTAATCTTCGATAATTTAGTTGAAAAAACATATAAAAAATCACCTAAGTTTAATTTATCAAAATTAGGTAACAAAGTATATAAAATAAGATACATTCAAGCTTTTGCAGTAATTGCTTTGTTTATAGCAGCTTACTTATTAAAAGGTAATATAAATGTTCTATATACTGGTTCAGAACAAGATAAAGTAGGAAAAGTATTTCCAGCTACAAATCAAATAGCAATTGTGTATGCAAATGAATATGAGAAATTAATGACATCTTTCTGTAAAGATTTTGAAAAGAATGAAAATATAGATCAAGTTTTATGTTATTCAAATACTATAAATGAGAAATTAGCTTATAATGAATTAAATGACAAATTTGAAGACTTAGGTCAGGATACAAAAGTAGATGAATATTTAATAAAGATTCTTTATTATAATTACTATAATAAAGAAAACAATAATAAAATGACTTTAAATGAGTTTATTTCATTTATTAAATCAGATGTTTATAGTAATGAAAATTTAAATAATCAAATAGATAGTAAAACTAAAGATAATTTAGATTTATTAACTAATTTTACATCAAGTAATGAAATAAATAAAAAGAGAACAATTACGGATATAGCAAACATATTAGGAATGAATGAATCAGATGCTTCAAAAATATTAATTTATTATAATAGTAAGAATTTGGATACGAAAATAACTATAAAAGATTTTGTCAATTTTATGCTAAATGATGTAGCTAATGATAAAGAGTATTCTTCAAATTTAGATTCAAATACAATATCTAAATTACAAACTTTACAAAAGTTTACTAATACTGATTATATAAATAAAAAAATGAATGCTCTTGAATTATCTAATATGTTTGGAATAGATAAGAATTTAGTAGAGCAATTATTATTATTTTATAGAACGACATCAGAGAGTACCACAAAAATTTCGTTAAATGAATTTGCTACATTTACTCTAAATTTAGCAAGTAATGATAAATATAAAAATTTATTTGATGAAGATACAATCAACTCATTGTCACTTTTAAAAATAATTAGTGATGAAGAAGTTATTAATCAAGAACTAGATGCTGCAAATATGAAAAACAGTTTAAATAGTATTGGAGTGAGTTTAGATGATGAGGCAATAAATATTTTATATATCTACTATACTGGATATAATACAAATACTAAATTAACATTAAATGAATTTGCTAATACTGCTATTAGTATTTCAAATGATGATAAATATAAATCTTATTTTTCAGATGAAACTATTAGTTCATTAAATAATATTATAAATCTAAATACATATTATGATAAATCACTTCCTAATACTAACTTATATGATATGTTTGGAATAGATGATGAAAGTGCTGCAAAATTAAATTATGCTATTACTGGTAATGTTACTGGAAGTTATACCATGACACCATTAAATTTTGTAAATACTTTGCTTGGTAATGAAGAAATATCATCATCTTTTAGTGAAAGTAATTTAAAATCACTTAAATTAGCTGCATATATAATGTCTAATATTAGTACGAAATATGATGTTAATAGTTTAAGTGATACATTATCTCAAGATAAAAATATAGTAAGTTTTATATATGGTATTTACGATTATAAAAGTAACAATTTAAAAAATATTTCAATTAAAAATCTAGTTAATTTTATTTATGACAATAAAAATAATCAAATGGTATTGAAGTATATGCATGATAATGCCGATAAATTAGGATTAGCACATATGGTTGTAAATAATACAAATACCTTATATAGTTATAAAGAGATTAGTAGTATTACAGGTACAAGTGAAGAAAAAACTAAAATGATATATGGAGTTTATGACTATAATACAAAAAACACAAAATTAACTCCATTAGAGTTATGTAATTTAGTAATAAATAATTTTAATAATGAATTATTAAAGGATAAGATTAGTTCATCACAATTAAAAGAATTAAATTTAGTAAAAGAAGTGATGACCAGTACATTAAATAGTACAAAATATAGTGCTTCTAATTTAAGTTCACTGCTTGGAATAGATAGCGAAAAAATGAGTTTACTATTTAGTTTATACAATTCAAAATATATAAAAAACGGACAGGAAATATCTTTATATAACTATGTTAATTTTATTGTAAATAATGTGATGAATAATAAAAACTATTCAAATAACTTTGATTCTAGCAAGAAAGAAAAACTTAATACAATTAATAAATTAATGAGCAATTCATTAAATAATTATAAATATACTTCAAATGAAACTTTTGGAATATTGAAAGTATTGAGTGATAATTTAGATCAATCATTAATTGATTTAGTTTATATGTATTATGGAAGTAGTAATGAATACAATGATTCTTGGAAAATGACAATAGAAGAATTTATAAATTATATAAATGATGACATATTAACTGATTCTAGATTTGATAATTTCATTGATAAAGGTAAAAGAAACAAAATAATTGATGCAAAAAAGACTGTAGATAAATCAAAAAAAATGATAGTATCATCCAAATATTCTAGAATAGTATTAAATACAAGTTATCCATTTGAAGAACAGGAAACATTTGATTTTATAAATGATATTCATGATAAAATTGGTGATAAAGAAGATATCTATGTTGTTGGTAACTCTCCAATGGCAGTAGAAATGAGTAAAACATTTAATGGTGAACTAAATAGAATAACAATTTTAACGATGATATTTATATTTATTGTTGTTGCATTAACTTTTAAAGATTTAATTATTCCTTTGGTTCTAGTTTTAATTATTCAAACAGCAGTATATACTACCATGAGTGTTATATCTCTATCTGGCGGTTCAGTATATTTTATTTCACTTTTAATAGTTCAAGCAATTTTAATGGGAGCAACAATAGATTATGCTATTGTATATACTGAGTATTACCGAGAGTCAAGATTAACAATGGGAGTAAAAGATGCAATAATAGATGCCTACAATAGGTCTATTCATACTATAATTAGTTCTTCATCAATTTTGATAATTGTTACATTAGTAGTTGCAGGATTTGCTTCTGCTATTGCGGCTAAAATATGTGAAACAATATCACAAGGTACATTTGTTGCAGCATTATTGATTTTACTAGTATTACCTGGTGTATTAGCAGCTACTGATAAATTTATCTGTAGAAAAGGCTATTATAAGGAAACCAAGTAGGTTA
>CAMKQS010000087.1 GCA_946414975.1 uncultured Caryophanales bacterium
ATACGTTTTTTATCAAATTTAATAAATCCCATATCAATTGATTTTAATATAATTTTTTCTAAATTTTTTCCCATTATAACAACATTTCTTTTAGTACTTGATACTGCTGTTAATAACTCTTGAATTCTATATATTTGAGAGCCAAAAATATTACATAATATTCTATTTGGATTTTTAATAAGAGTTTCTGTAAATAAATCACCTGCAAGATGTTTTGGAGATGTAAAACCTGTATTCATAGAAAATAAAGATTCACTCATTAGACATAGGACGTTTTGTTTACCAATATACGCAAGCTTTCCAATATCAGTTTTATAAGGCCCTGTCATTGTTGGATCAAATACATAATTACCTGTAAATACTATTGAACCGTCTTTAGTATTTAAAACATATAAAAATGAATCAGGTAAGGCATGAGACACTTGTATTGGAAAAATACTATTATCTTTAAAATCAAGCTTTTTATGAGCAGTTATTTCTACTAAATTCGCACTTAAATTTTCTTCTTCTAAATCCTGCTTAATAATTTCTAAAGTAAATTTACCAGCATATATCTTTATATCAGGT
Source organism: uncultured Caryophanales bacterium (assembly GCA_946414975.1). The sequence goes on from CAMKQS010000087.1 coordinate 568, forward strand.
ATATATGATATTAAATCAGCGATTGCGCCCATTTGCTCATCATGGCCATGTGTTATAAAAAGACCAATAATTCTACTTTTATTCTCAACTAAATAATCAAAATTTGGAATAATATAATCGATTCCTAATAAATCATCTGACGCATATTTTAATCCTGCTTCAAATATGTATATATCGTTATTTACTTCAACAACATACATATTTTTTCCCTTTTCATTTAACCCTCCTAGGGCAAATATATTAATTTTACTCATAATAACCTCCTTTCTTTTTATGACTTTACAATTATACCATTAAAAATAATTAAAAGCAAACGCAAAAAAGGGAACTATGTTCCCATCTATATTAACGCTAACAAAGTTAGTTAGCGGACTCTATTAAGTGTTCTATAAAGAACACTTAAATTACTAGATGTCCCATTATTAATTTATTTATCTATTAATAATATATGTAAATAATAATTATTTATTCTTGTTTTAAATAAAAAAAGATTGTAAACTACAACCTATTTATCTTTCTTATCTCATCTAATCCATTGATATAATCATTAAATTCCTTAAATGTTAATCCAGCTAAAACATCATAATACTCTGTAACTGGTCTTGGAATTCCACCTGACATTTCAATATAAATTTTATTAATTTCATCTATAGCTGTAACTTCATCTTTAAAATCATATATACCTTTTCTATCAATATTAGGATGTTCTATTTGATGTACTCCATCATTATCATAATATAGTAAAAAACAGTGCATATGTTCATCTTTATCTGCATCAATTTCTCCTGATTCATAAATTCTCGTACAAAACATTTTATTAGGAATATTTAAATCATCTAACAATTTATGCATTAATAATACTTGTTCTATACAAGTTCCAATTTTATACTTTAATACCTGTTCAATACTTAATGTCCTATAATTGGTTCTAAAACCTTTTAAATTATTGACATGTTTCACACCCAATAAATCAATATATCCATATTCAATATTATCCATAAATTCCAATATATCTTTAGGTGTTTTAATTTTTAACATTTTATCGCATCCTAAACATATTATATAATAATTTTAATATTTATTTATAAATTCCATTTTTATCAGTATATCCTCTAAATTTAAATACTCCACACTTAAATAAAAATTTCTTTAATAGAAAGTATTATAAAAATAGCATTAGTAAAACTATTTTTGATATGATTCTTCTTTCATATATGAATCAATGATCAAACCCTTTCTTTCAAATTCAAGCCTAATTAATTCAATAATTTCAGAATCAATTCCAATAACTTGACATAATTCATAAAAATTTTCTAATGTAATACCATTATTATCTTTTATTCTTTTTTTTAAAGATTCATATTTAGAATAAAGTTCAACTTTTTTTGAATCATCACACACCATTTCAAACTCTTCGCTTTTACTTAAAAAATGCCCATTCAATATTTTTTGAAGCATTTCATCAGTTCGTGTAGAAATATTTTTTCTTTCGTTTAACCAAAATTCATATTCCTGTTTAATAGAAGCAATAGCTAATTCCTTTAAATCTTCTTTAGACCATCTTTTATCTTGAGAAAGTTTATTAATTCTTTCGCTTAAATCTAAATTAGGATTTTCAATAATTTGTTCAATTGTTATTGTTTTTCTTTCCATATTATCTTCTCCACATAAAGCTATCGTTTTTACTTCCAAATTAGAAAACTATTTTATCTAATCCTACTAGAATGATTTTCTATAGATGAAGTATTATTCAATTTTTTTTCTTTGTTTATCATTTTATTTCGAACTATTTGTTCATACTGTTCCCAGGTACCACCATTTTTTTAAAATTATCATAATCTTCTTGTGTTCCCCATATTTCTCTCATTTCAGGGTTTTTATCATTCCACCAAATTTTTCCACCATAATTTTCTGGATTATATTTAAATGGTAACATTATATATCCTCCTTTTATCTATTAATTAATATAACAGATCGTTTATCTGCTTCTAGCAATGAAAAATCATTTAAAGATTCATCAAACAATCTTTCAATTTTAACAACTCTATTATGATTAAATGATTCGTGTAAAATAATTGCGACATCTTCATCATTAACATAATAATCTTCTTTTAAATAGTATGGATCAAAAATATATGCAAAATTTTCATCAATTTTTGTAATTAATACATAGTGTTCAGCATCTTGCCAACAACGAGCTATTATTACTCCATTATTTTCTAATGAATTCTTCATTCTTTCAAAAGTAACATCTTTTCCATATAAAGCCTCACAATGTATATCAAATTTTTCATTATTATTGGCATATTCAACAAAGTATTTTGATAGTAATTCTGCATTATTTTTTGATGTTCCACCTTTGCCTTCTACTCCATATTTATCCTCTACATCTAAAGTAAATTTATATATTGCTTTTAATAATTCGATAGGAATATCTTCTCTATCATATAGATATGCTAAAGCATTAACAAAAGATGTAGTTCCACAATCATATTCGGTATTTTGGTATCTTAACGGTACCTTCATTAAATCACCTCTATTTTCTTTATCAATTTAAGAAATAATTAATTTATATTGCGTTTTCAAAAACCATATCAGCATCCGTTGGAACCATAGATATAAAATTAAATAATTCCCGCGATAATTCATTGATTGGCACTTCTATTATGCCTGTTGCACCAATACTATTTTTATTAACTTTATTAATACCTGGTAATTTATTAATCATTTCAATATTACATAATTTAGGTATAAAATATTCTAATCTTGCTATATCATTATTCAACGATATTTCTATTGTTAAAGCATGTCCCCTATCCCTTACCATCATTATTAATTTTTTTTCATTTATAATTACCATATCAGTCCATCCAACATCTAAATCAATTGGAAACTGATTAAACAATTGTTCAAAAATTGGAGTGTTAAATCCTCTTAAACGTATTGGATATTGGTAATTATTAATTTTAGTATTTATCAATGGTATTATTTGTAAAATTTGATCATTATTAACAACATATGAATGAATGAAATGTAATACTTCGTTTATAGATTTAGCTTTTTCTATAGTTTTTGTACCACCCATAGTATAACCAACACATTCATTATGAACGCTATTAATAAAATCTTTTTCTAAGTTACTTAAATAATTCTTATAAAATATTATTAATTTATCTATATCAAATTCGCATGAATAGAATTGTTCTTTTATAATTTTTTCTAAATTACATATTTTAGAAAAAACTGATGATTCTTTTCCAAATATATCTATAGAAATACATTTTAATTCACAAAACATATATTCTAATATATCGTTAAGATCATTGGTATACTTATTAATACTATCATTATCAGTATATTGAATATTTAAAGGTGCTATATTATATATACCTTTTTTTATTGCAATATCAACTTGAAAAAAGTGCTGCAATCTTATTATATTTGCATCATTCATGTCTATCACCCTATTAATATTATATCACGTATAATACTGATTAGTAACTGGATGAAGTTTAATATGAAGTTTAATAATTTGATTATCTCATCATTTGCTATATAATATTTTTTATTCATTTTTATAAAAATGAATAAAAAATTCGCGATTGAGTTTAGGCAAATTTTCAGGCATAGTTCCACCTAATCTTTTAATACTATTTCTTACTTCTTTTCCTACTTCGTAATGAACAGAATTAGCAGTATATTCATTATCTACTTTATCTCTTTTTAATTTAGCATCAGTTTGCGCAATTCGAAATATATTATCTGCTAGTTCTTCACTACCCATATTATCTAATATATCTTCTCTATATCTTAATTTCTTTC
>CAMKQS010000088.1 GCA_946414975.1 uncultured Caryophanales bacterium
TGTAACTGCTGCTGATTATGGAAAATTAAAAAATGTTGTACTTGGTAAGTCAACAATAGAACAATAGGTGATGAAATGAAAAAAATATTATTATTTATAACTATATTTATATCCTGTATCTGTTTTAAAATGAATGTTTTTGCAGCTTCTATGGGAGTTAGTGCAAGTGCTACTACTGTTAATGTTCAAGATAGAGTAACTATTTCTGTTAGTTTAAATAATATAGAGGGTAAATTTAAAGTTAGTTCTAGTGATCCATCAATTCTTGATGGTGCTCTTCAAACAGATTGGGTTGAAAAAGGATATTTTACAGCTAGTTTTACTGCTAAGAAAGCTGGTAGTGCCGTTATAACAGTAACACCAATTTCTGCAACTACTATGGATCCTGGTAATGAACAAGATTATACATCTAGCAAGTCAATTACAATAAAAGTAGTTGAACCAACAAGAGGTAATAATCAATCAAATAATTCATCCAGTGCTTCTTCTGATAAAAAGAATAAGCAGTCATATGATTATAATAATGAAGTTGTAGATATTAATAAAGAGAATAGTTCTGATAATTATTTATCTAGTTTGAGTGTTGAAGACTATAATATTGATTTTGATAAAGAAAAATTAGAATATAATCTCGATGTTGATGAAGATACAACAAGTGTTAATATAAGTGCTACTGCAAGTAGTGATGCTGCAAGTATAATAGGAACAGGAAATGTTAAACTTACTGATGGAATTAATAATATAAAAATAACAGTTATTGCAGAAAATGGAAATGAGAGGGTTTATACATTACTTATCAATGTAAAAGATATGGAACCAATTAAAGTAAAAATTGGTAAGAAAGAATATACAGTAGTAAAAAAAATAGATCAATTAAATGCTCCAGATAATTTTTCATTAATAGAAGCAGATATTGATTCTAAAAAAGTTCCTGCACTTCATAATGAGATAACAGGTTATATATTAGTAGGATTAAAAGACTCTAAGGGAAATATAAAATTATATGTATATAATCCTAAAACTAAATCTTATTCTATGTATAATGAAATTACTTTTAATAGTATTAAGTTATATTATACAACACCAAAGAATATTCCTAAAGGATTAAAAAAAGTTAAAATAGATATAAATGGAACTAGTGTTTATGCATATAAAACAAAGCAAAAAAGTGATTTTTATCTAGTGTATGGAATGAATGTTAACAATGGAGATATTGGATTTTATAGATATGATTCAAAAGATAAAACATTGCAAAGATATGAAACAAAAGATTTAGAAAACTTATCAATATTAAATAATAAGTATGTAATAACAGTAGTAATACTTTCAACTGCAATTTTAATGCTTATGTTATTTATGCTTATATTAATAACTAAAATTAAAAGATTACACCAAAATTAATGGGTAATCTTTTTAAATGCTAATAATTCCAAGAACTAATGTTAAATTAAATAATATAAAGGATATAAATACCAAATAATTAATCACTGAAAAGAATGTAGATACTTTTTTTCCTGTAACTGCAGAAATACAGAATAGCATTATCATTAAAAGAATTATAACACCACCAATTAAAATATATAATTGATTTTTCTGTACATTGGTAAATAAAATTGAATATATGTAATATGCAAGAGAAATAATAATTAGAATATCCATAAATATTAAATTACCTATTTTAAATTTCTTTTTTTCATCTTTAATATTTTCATCGACATTATTTAACATAGATAATTTTATTTCATTAGTTAAATCAAGCAATTTTTGAGTTTTACTTAAATTTTTTAAATCATCATCTTCCTCTATAGTATCATTTTCTATTTCTTCTTTTATTTCCTTAATTGCTTTTTTTTCTAATTTCTTTTCTTCTTTTAATATTTTCTTTTTTTTCTTTTTATCTAATTTTTCATCATTATCAATATTTAGTATTTCTTTTAATTCTTGCGTTTGTTCTTCTTTTTTTCTATTGTGTTTTTTTAATTCTGATCTAGACATCAAATCAGTAAATGATCCTGTTTTATCTAACTCATCATCTTTTATATCTGAAAGGTCAATATATCTTTCTTTATTCTTTTTCATAGCCACCTCTTTACTACTTATTCTAATACTAGTTTTTTATTGTTATCAAAGATAGATGTATCTTCTTTATTAAGTATACCATAAATTAAGTCATTATTTATATAATTTTTTAAATTTTTTAAATTTTCTAAAGATATTTTATCTTCGTTTAGTAATTTATTTATATAATCAGATATTATTGTACTATCAATTCTTAATTTATCTAATTCAGTAGCTATTTTTGTTTCATTTTTTATTGTATTATTATATTTAATGTAATTTATAAGATTAGGTATTATAAATTTTTTGCCTATAATGTGATCGGTTATTTCTCTTCCAAGAAAGAAACCTATATTTATTCCTGCTATTACACCAATTTTTGGATTATCAGTGATTAGCTTAAGTATTAAGTATGATACAGAGAATGAAAATGTATATAAGCCTGCATTAACTAAAGATTTTTTTAAAGAGTCTTTAATATTATATATACAAATATCTTTATTATCATTAAGTGTACTTATATTTTTTCCAATATAAATAATTAAATCCTCAATACTATCAAAGACTATTTGTTTATCTTCACCTACTATTTTATTAAATTCATCTATAGTATATATATTTCCATTCAAATCCATAATTAAAGCAATTTTTGGTTCTATAATTTCATTGTTTTTTAGATATACATCTGTTGTAAGTCCGATATAAAAGTTATTTTTTTTCTTATTTAGTATTATTATACTTCCATTTGGATCATTAACTATAACATCTTTAGTAAGTTTTAATTTGTTTTTTGCCTTTTCTTGATACCATTTTAATCTATATTGTTTTGATTTAATATATTCATCTGATAAATTAAAATTATTTAAAATATCATCAATTATATATTTTTTGTTATAGCACGCTTTTTTTAAAGTTATTAAAAATAAAGCTGTATTTTTAAATATATAGTGAGTATCATATCCTTTATTACTTAATATAGCTTTACTAACCGGTAATAAATTATAATCATCTAAAGTTGTATTGGTTGCTAGAACATCGTATATAACAGGTTTTAATTCTTCTTTTATATTGCTAGTTATTATATTAGTATTATTTTTAACATTTAAATTATAATTATCTAATTTTAGTGATTTTATAATATTATTAATACTTTTATCTAATGTATTAGAAATATCTTCATATTTAAACTTTATTTTATATATATTATTAATTTCATTTAATACCTCATCTATTAATATATCTTTTAAAATAGATATATTTATATATATCTTATCATGTATAATGTCAAGTATATTAGGTTTATTAATGTCTTCTATTTCATATATAAAACTATAAAACATGTTATCATTTTCTACATCACCATATTTATATTCATACATTTTTTTATATTCGTTATAAAATTCTTTTTTATTCATAATCCCCTCCAAAATATATGATGTATTTTACCACAAAAACATTATTATGACAAATAAAACTCATTTATTTTGTACAAGAAATTAAATTATGGTATAATGTTGTTGGTGGTATTTGTGAATAGTGAGTTATATTCGATTTTAATAATGATTATTATTCCTATGATTTTTGTAGGATTATTTATACCAATTATAAAAAAAATAGCATTTCATATAAATGCATTAGATATTCCAAATGAAAGAAAAATTCATAAAAAACCCATGCCACGTCTAGGTGGACTAGGGATATTTTCAGGATTTCTAATAGGGTATATGTTATTTGGAAATCATACTTATTTAATGAATTCTATTCTTATTGGAAGTTTTGTTCTTCTTATTGTAGGTATGATTGATGATATAAATTCTATTAAGGCTAGATATAAACTATTAGGACAGATAGTTGCTAGTATGATTGTTGTACTTTATGGTGGATTATTGCTTAAGGATATTAGTTTTTTTGGATTATATGTAGATTTTGGTATATTATCATACCCAATTACTATTATGTTTATTTTAGGTTGTATAAACTGTATGAATTTGATTGATGGTATGGATGGACTTGCTGGTGGAATTTCTTCAATATTCTTTTTAACAATTGGAATAATTGCAG
>CAMKQS010000089.1 GCA_946414975.1 uncultured Caryophanales bacterium
TTTAACAATAATTTCGGAACACTGATTATATAACTCATCAGCTTGTTTATCATTTAAATTTAATTTTTCCTTAAAATCAGCTATTATACTTTTTTTATTATTTTTTCCTATTAAAAAATGACTATTTAATATTTCATCAATAATAGTTGCTTCCTTATCATTTCTTTTTGTTAATTCTTTTATTTTTTCTTTAATATTATTCATTTCTTTTTCCTCCTTAATCTTTTATTAATGAATAAACAGATATATTCTTAATCTTTTTTGAAATAAATATTTGTAATAATATAGTACTTATTATAATAGCAATGCCTATTACTATATATAAAATTAGTGGATAAGAAAAACTAACTTTATAAGCGCCAACATTTTTAAATATAAAAAGATATATTTCCTTCATAAATAACTTATTAAAAATAATTCCTAATACTACAGATATTATCATACTAGGCATAAATCCAAATATTAAATGACTAATTAATTGATTATTCTTATATCCAATAGATTTATATATTCCAAAATCAACTTTTTTCTTTAATATAATTGATGATATTAATATAAATAATATTAAGTATACAAGTATAAGTGAAATTATAATTATTACTATACTTATAATACTTACAATAGAAATATACATTGTAAGTGCACTATTCATTGATTTAGCATAATCCATAGTTGATATAATATTATTTTTATAATAATCTTTAACATAATCTATAAAATCACTAGATTTGGAATCATCATCTAAGTACACATATAATTTATTTGCTTTATAATTAGGATCTATTTTCAAATACCCTTTATCAGTTAATTCTATCACTTCTCCTGAATAGTTTACTGATTGAATAAAGCCAACTATTTTGTATTCATTATTATCTATTTTTATATAATCATTTAAATTCAAATTATATTTTTCTTTAATTTTACTACCTACAGCAATCTCATTTGAATTACTTGGATTAGCTCCTTTATAGCATAAGTCATTAGCAGTTTCAATAAAATTTTCTGATATAAATACTTTATATGAATTACCTTTATATATAATAGATTTAGAATCATCATAATAAATTACATTTTTAACATTATCTATATTTTTTATACTATCTTTTATATCTTTATTAACATTAACTATAACATCCGGATGCTCTTCAACTAAAGTATTAACAAAATTCATTGGATTAACATTAACATTATAAAAAAGAGTAATTGCAAAAGATATTAATATAGTGATAAATAGTAATACTATTCCAAGTAATATATTTTGTTTTGTAGAATTGATAAAACTCTTTAATGATAATATAAAACCTATATTGCCTTTAGTTTTATCTATTTCAAAATAATTTTTACTTTCTTTATTATTTTTTATTCCTCTAATAGCATTAATAGGATTTAGTTTTTTTATAACCTTAGCACTAGATAAAGTAAATAATGATATTAATGATAAACTAATTATAAAAGATATTAAACATGATACTATATCTAAATCTGGTATCCATATAAATCCTGACTGCATCTCTATTACTTTAGATAATACTGGAACTATAAATAATGATAAGATAATACCTGATATAGATACTATTATTCCACTTAATATATATGGCATTACTGTGCTTATAATTATTTCATTACTTGTATATCCTAAAGCTTTTAACACTCCCATATTAGTTATTTCTTCATCTATTGATTCAGTTATTTTAAAATTACTAACTAATAAACTAACTGTTAATATTAAACTTGAAAATACCATTAATATTATTACTAGTATTGTTGCAATTGATAATCTTTGATTCTTTGAATTTGAATCATAATTTTTATTAATTATACTTATATTTCTATCACTAAGATAACTAGATATTTTATTATATGTTTTTTCACTATCACTAGCTTTAATAGATATATTAACTACTTCATTATATGGATTATTATCTAAAACTTTATTATAAGCATCATCCGATAAATATTCTGATATTATAGACGAACTATAATTACCATACTGCATTTCTTCTACTACACCATCTATATTATTTTTATATTCTATATCATTTATTTTATATTCAAATTTATCACCCAAGTTTAACCTAGAATGAATAAAAGTATAGTTTGAAAGATAAATGCTATTGTTTTTCTTATTATTTGTATCAACTATTTCATATTTATTTAACTTAGAATTATCATTTAAATTATAAAATATAATGTTTTGATCTTGATATGAATCTTCCATCATAACCGGTATATTAACAAATATTCCATATCTTTTTTCTACTTCATTAACCCCATTTATTTTTTTAATATCACTTATAATACTATCATCATAATAAATCTTACTTATATTGAAAAAAACATTACCAGTATTTAAATCATTAAACTTCTTTTTATATGCTTTATCAATATTATTATTAACAATAAGTGCACTATTAAAAAATAATAATGATATAAATAATATTATAGAGAAAGATATTATATCTTTTAAATTTTTCTTAAAAAAACTAAATTGGAGTTTAAAAATTTTTTTCATTTTACCACCCCATATCTTTTAAGAACTTATCTAATTTTTGATTTCTTTCTTCACTATCACCTATGTATTTATCTAGTCTTAATTCACCAAATATTTTACCATCTTTTAAATATATTATTCTATTTCCTCTTAAAGCACTTTTCTTATCATGTGTAACCATTATAATACTTTGTCCATCATTATTAAGAGTGGTAAATACATCTAAAACAGCCTTCCCTGTTTCAGAGTTTAAAGCTCCTGTTGGTTCATCTGCAAATAAACACACTGGTTTATTAATAGCAGCTCTAACTATACCTGCTCTTTGTGCTTCTCCACCAGATACTTTATTAACGCTTTTACGAATAGTATTCTCACTCAAGTTTACTTTTTTAAATAATTCTTTAGCATTCTCTATTACTTCTTTTTTATTATTATTTATTAATAAACCAGCAACTAAAACATTATCAAGTAAACTCATTTTATCTAACATATATACTTGTTGAAAAACAAATCCACAGTTTTTTCTTCTAAAAACCGCTAATTTATCTGGATTCATTTTAGTTATATCTTTACCATTAAATATAACCACCCCACTTGTAGGTGAATCCATTCCAGATAAACTATACATTAATGTAGATTTACCTGCACCAGACGATCCCATAATTACAGTAAAATCATTTTCATATATATCTAAATCTAAATCATTAATAATTGTTTGTTTGACTCCACCATTTTCAAAACTCTTAGTTAAGTTTTTAGCACTTATTATTTTATTCATTATATCCTCCTATTAAAGTAGAAATAAAACTCATAGTACCAGGATTAGCACCTAATAACTTTTCAACCATATCTATATATACTTCTACATCTTTATTAGTAAAATTATTATCATCAAAAGTATCATTACTCATTTTTAATAATAGTTTTATTCTTTCTTCTATATTAGTACAATTGAATACACCTTTATCTATACCTTCTAAAACAACATCTTTTAATATAATAGTGGCTTCATCAATTATTCTTTTATTATATTTCATATGCATTTTTATATTATTATCATTATTTAATGTTTCTACAATATTTAACTCATTAGATTTTGGTCTAAGAGAAGTAACAATACCAACAAATTTTTGCTCAATTGGTATAGGCATTAAAACAACTTTTTTAGCTTCAATTATTTCTTCATTAATCATTTTATTAATTACTTCATCTAACATTTCTTCTTTACTAGTAAAATAATAATAAAATGTACCTTTAGCTATATTAACTTTTTCAATAATTTCATCAACACTTGTATTATCATAACCTTTAGTTATAAATAAATTATATGCAACACTTAAAATCTCATCTTTTCTATTTTTAACCATATTGCCTCCATTACCGACTATTGGTCGGTTCTAATAATATTATATATTATTTTTTATATTTGTCAACTAATAATCATATATATAAATTATGATATTATTTATTACGTAATTTCTTCATATAAAAAAAATCAGAATCTTCATTCTAATCTCTTCGTCTTATATCCATATTGTGAAT
>CAMKQS010000090.1 GCA_946414975.1 uncultured Caryophanales bacterium
TTAACTTTACCAAAGAAACTTTCAAGTTGTGGACCTATTACATAAAGTGCATACATATTAAATACTAAATGAATAATTCCTGCATGTAAAAAGCCACTTGTAATAACTCTAGAATAATCTAGGATACCAGTTAAATAATCAATATTAACTAGTCCACCATACTTATATATAGTTCCTGTACTAATTTCAAACATATTCTTACAGTCAAATGCAGTAATTAAAAATAACAATATATTAATTCCTAATAGTATGTAAGTAATTACAGGTACTTTCTTAGAAAATATTTCTTGTGCCTTATCATTTTCTTCTTTATTTTTTTTATTAATATCATTAGTCAATTTAACAAATAATTCAATACCCTCTTTACTGTCTTTTTCTACCTCTAATATATTAGGAAAATTTTTAGTAATAAAATCATAATTTTTTATATCTTCAAATTTATTTAAATTAGCTATATCAATATTACCAGTATTCAATTTATCTATTTCAACATTTTCACCTAAATTAACAAAAATACTTAATGATGGTACTTTAAATAAAAACATCTTATTTTTTATTTTCTTTATAATTTGTTTAGTTCTATATATATCAAAATTAAGTTGTTCATTATTATGAATATAATTACTAACTATTCTAATTATTTTATAATCTCCATCGGACTTTTCAAGCCAAATTTCATCTTTAGCACCGTGTAATACAACAGGATTATAATTTTGTTCAATAATAAAATAGTGCAGTAGTCGCATAACAATTTCATCTGATTTATTTAATACGATATTCATTAAATCACCCGTAATAATATTTTAATACATTTCATAAAATATGTAAAGGGAGGATATATGAAAAAAATCTTAAAATTCCTAGGATATTTCATATCATGGATACTACCAAGTATACTATTTAGAATTGATACATCTTTTTATGATACTATTAATAAACCGTTCTTCGCACCACCTAAAATATTATTTCCAATTATATGGACAATAATATATATACTAATTGCTATTACTCTTTATAATAATAAAAATAAGAGTGTTATATATTATAAAAGTCTAATAATAAATTATTTCTCTAATCAAATATATACATTCTTATTCTTCAGCTTAAAAAGTCCATTTATTGCATTTGTTGATACTGTAATAGTACTAATTAGTTCGTTATATCTATATAATGAGATAAAATCTAAATTTTTAATTCCATATATAATTTGGAATACATTTGCAACCATATTAAGTTTATCTATATATCTTCTAAATTTATAGATATACTTTTTTTAAATATTCAATTATTTTATCTTTATCATTTTCTAACTTTTCATATATAATTTTTTCTTCTAAATCACTCAATATATCATTTAATATTGCACTAGGTTTTTCATTTATAACATCACATATTTCAACTGGTGTAATTTTTATATCATTTCTATCTTTAATTTTTAAACTATTATATTCTAAATTTACTTTATCAATATCTATTTCTTTTATTTCAGCAGCCATACTAGATATATAAAGTCCATATTTATATAGATTTAATTTATCTAATATATCTAATTTTAATAATTCATTTACTTGCTTTATAGTTTCAGCTTCAGACTTATTAAATCGATAGTTTTTAGCATTTAATTGAGCCCATATACCAACTAAATAAGTAGTTTTCTTTAAATCATATGTATTAATTTCAAGAGGTCTTTCTAAATCTAATTCTCTAATTAGTTTAATACCATAATCTATATTATTACTTAAAAATATTTTATCTAACTCTTCTTTTTTTCTATCATAAGATAATTCTTCAACAAGATAGCCATATTTTTTTATACCTTCATATAATTCTTTAGAAAGTTCAAAATTAAGAGTGGTTGCAAAACGAATAGCTCTAAGTATTCTAAGAGCATCTTCTTGTAATTTCTTATTAGTATTACCTACTACTTTTATTATTTTATTATCTATATCTTCTTTACCATTTAAATAATCAAGTAAATTTCCATTACTATCTAAGCATAATGTATTAATAGTAAAGTCTCTTCTCATTAAATCTATTTTTAAATCATTAATATATTCTATTTCAATAGGTTTTCTGTTATCTTTATATTTTAATTCTTTTCTATATGTTGTAGCTTGAAACTTATTATTTTTATAAATAAAATTAACACATCCATAATTATCACTAGTAACTTCATTAAATATTTCTTTTATTTCTTTTGGAGTTGCACTTGTCGTAATATCATAATCTATAGTAGATAATCCCATATATAAATCTCTAGGATAACCTCCTACAAAATATGCTTCATACCCTGCATTTTCAAATTCTTTCAATACATCTAATATATTATCCACATTTACACCTCATTATTAATGTAACAAAAATAATCATTTTTAACAATCATTTTCACTAAAATTTTATAAATATGTTATAATCTATTTAGGAGGGTTTTATGATATATTATGAATTAGATGATAAAGTTATTAATAAATATGAAATTACATATGATATAAATAGAATAAATGAGATAAAAAAAGAAATAATTAATAATTGTAGTAAAATAGAACATGTTGAAATTGAAAGAGAATATAGCTTTAATGACAATTATTTTGAAAATAAGTTAGTTAAAAATCATACTAGTGAATCTATTGATTTTAAAGAATACTATGATGGTACTAGATCAGTTTATCTACATCGTTTTGATTTACTTACTCCACCAAATTTAGTAGAGTTAATTGATAGATTACTTAGTGATGATAAATCTGTCATTAATGAAATATATAGTTATCAAGACGAAAAAGTTTCATTTGATAAAGAGATAGATGAGAAAAATAAAGAGATTGATAATATTAATAATAGTGAAGTTGACAAAAAAATAGAAAAGTTAAAAGAATTAAAAAAATTATTAGCATTAAAATATATAAATAGGAAACAAAAATCTACTAAAGAATACTATATTAAATTACTTGATTATATTTATGTTACATTTATATCTAGCGTAAATATCAATGATAGTAATATAATTAATGATTTTTTCAATATGGAGTTTAATATTGAAAATGGTAATATAACATTTACAAACGATGACAATAAAGAAAAGATTATAAATAAAAAGCCATAAAAATTAAAATTTATGACTTTTATTTTACTCTTTCAACATTTGGACTATTAATCTAATTTCCTGTACTTGAGATTACAGATTTAGAGATAGTTATAACTGGGCGAACAACATTGCGGAAGTTGAAGATGTAGTAGTAGGTGGTCAGGCCGCCAGCACCCATGACAGACCAGACATTAGACGCCGAATTATTAAATGGACTCATTGTCCAATAAGCATAGTTAGAATTATACAACCAACTATTTGATGAATTGCTACAGTTATTATTTATACATCCTAAATCTGTTGTTAATTCTTCATATGTTATTAATCTTGCTTCAAGTGCTTGAGGTGCTTGTGCAGTTTTCCATGCATCTACTACATATTTAATATCGGATTGTGCATAATCTGTTGTACAGTCTGTATTTACATTACTACCATTTACATATCCACAAGTTTCACTTGAATAATATGCCATACCTCCATAAACACTATAATTATATGCTGTTCCTACATAGTCACGTGTATATCTGTTTACATGTCCAGTTCCATATTGATTTACTTCTGCTACTGTTAATGGTTCTGCTTTTAATAATGTTACATTTAATCCTGTATCTTTGATTACATAGTATTCTACATTATTATAGCTTATCTCATGTCCTATTGGATATGGTTTACTACCATAATGATAATATCCATCTTCTGTATCACTTGTTACATCTACATTGTTTACTTTACATTTAGTCATGTAAATAGTGCCATCATAATTTACTGTAACATCGCATGCTACTGTTTTTCCTTTGTAATCTATTGTTAAAGTTCTGTAGTCTTCTACTGAATTACCATTTGTATTAAAATATGCAAGTGATGCATTCTTTAAGGCATCTCCATACATATCTACATATTCTGTATCTGTTAAATCTCTAGT
>CAMKQS010000091.1 GCA_946414975.1 uncultured Caryophanales bacterium
TGAACTTAAAGAAGCAATTAATAAATCTATTAAAGATTTTAAAGCAACATTATTTATTAATAATTTAATAATTAATGATTGCGACAAAGATTATACGATTAATAAAATTGAATTAGATTTAAGTGAATAATGAACAAAAAATTGTAATTGTAAGAACTTACTAAAATATTTTGAAAAAACGTAAAAAAAGTATTTTAGATACCTTTTTAGATACCTTCTGCTATGTTTACCAAGTGCTGTCGGAAGCTCCCAAGTGCATTCAATAGCCGAAAAGAGCCACAAAATGCTCTGGAAAGCTATTAAAATACCTACTATAAAAAGCCATGTGGCAATGGACGCAAGTATAAAATGTGCCACGGCAAATAATACCAAAAACCCTTGTAAAATAAGACTTTACGAGGGCTTTTATAATTCAACAAAATGTGTAATTTTTATCAAAAAAAGCACTTTAGATACGTTTTGATACGTTTTTTTGTAAATTCGAAACTTATTCAATCACAATATAGTAATATTGCTATAAATTGTAAAATAGAAAGTCATAAACATCTAAAGTTATGACTTTTTAACTTTAAAATATTTATGACTTTTTATATTGACATTTACAATTGCGAACTACCAAGTTAATTAAATAACATCATAATATCATGATATAATAATTATTAGGAGTTAATCTTATGGATAAATATTTAGAGATTAAAAAAATGTTTGAATCAAAAGAAGATAAAGAAAATGCTATTGCTATGTCAAAGTATATGAGAAATATGTTTGATTTTTACGGACTTCATACTCCAAAAAGAAAAGAAGTTTATAATGATTTCATTAAAACTGAAAAGAAGTCAAAAACTATCGATTGGAAATTTTTAAATATATGATATTGCTTTGAGAATACATAAATAAAAAACAATTTTTTGTAAAAAAGACAAAAATATCCCTTACCCCATAAACTTATGTGGTTAGTTAAGTAATTCTTTGCCAGTAAATAATAGAATAGAAGAAATTAAGTTTCTACCATTATTAGTTAGATACTATTTGTTTTTTCTAGCTACTTTTTTAATGATTCCATGAACTTTAAGTTTATACAATAACCTAGTAGTTTTATTAATTATATAACCAGAATCAATTTCATCAAATATTTCTTTTCTAATAGACTTATTAGTAAATCCATTAATTAAATATTTACCGTTAGATATAGTTTGTAATATTTTAAGAGTTTCTTTATTTAATAAATTAAAACCACTTATAGTTTTGCTGTTGACTTTTATACTTTCAGATATATTTTTAATTTCATTTAAAGTGGGTTTATCTAAATCAATTAAAGGTAATGCATCAATATATCTTTTAGTAATAGATTTACTAATTTCTACATATCTATAGAGATTAGATATACTTTTACCCATAGGAGTCCAAACTTTTTCTTTTATGATTTCTTTATGATCAACAATAGTTTCTTTTTCTTTCATAACTTTAAAATCTTTTGGATTGTTGATTGTTACTTCAATTCTTAAATTGTTTCCCTTATCATACATTTTAATTTGATTATTATTAATTTTAAATTTTATTCGGTAACCTTGATACCTGTGTCTTAAATCAGAAACAATTTCTCCTTTTTTAAAAGCATGAATTCTAGAAATATTTCTACCAAAGAAAGAATAAATATCTTCACTACTAAATGTAAAATATGTAGTTTCGACTAGTGTCTTATAAATATTTTCTAAATCTTGTCTAGATTTAAAATTAATGTCAGTCGCAAACTCACATTGATCAATACACCAATAGTAAGAAGCAGAAAAAATTTTATTAAAATTAGGTAAAAGATTATTAATTTGATTTATTAAAACATCAAAAGAAACTGAAATTTTTTGATTTAAAATATTATTAGCTAATTCTTGAGCTTTATCAAAATCTTCAATATATGAAAATGAATTATTATACATTTCATATTTAATATTATTTTTATCAAGTATCTTAGATAAATATTCATGACCATTAATGTAAATTTGAACATTATAAGGAAACCAAGTTTGGATTTTTAAATACATTAATCCAAACTCTTCATCATTGTAATAAAAATAGTAATGTTTACATTTAGTTGGTCTTTGGGTAACTTCTAATTTTTGGATTTGTTTATTAGGTTTAACAGTCATAGTATTACATATTTCAACTACTGATAAAGCAGTAATTAAGCCAGTTTTATTTTCGTTTTTATTAAGTTCATCCATTACAATTTCATTTTTATCAATTTTACCAGAATTAAGATAAATAGTTTCGCAATTATTTTGTTTAATATATTTATCTATATGATTACATAAAGATTCAGTTTGAGATAAAGCGAACTTATCAAAATCTTTCAGTTTAATACTATTTTGAATTAAATAAAAAAGAAATTGACGATAATTACATAATTGTAAAATATAACCATTAATAATTATTCTGTCAAAAGTTTCTGTCAAAAGTTTCTAAAATACCATTGATTTTTTCTTTGTTTTGTTCTAATATATTCATTGCAGACCTCCTTGGTAGTTATGCATATTGTAAACTGGAACAAAGGAATAATCCCGAGGTTCCGATATTTAGGTAGCATAGACTACATTACGGCATAGACCGGTTAATTAATTTAGATTGTGACTTAGATCACGTAACAGTTATTATACTGTTTTGGCAAACTATTTCAAGAGAGGTTTGCTTTTTTTATAAAAAAAAGCAACCATGTTAGGTTGCGGACAAAGTCTGCCGTATGCTATAATTAAATTGAAAAAGAATGTAAAAAAGGGTAGTAATTATGAAAAAAGAAAAAGCTAAAGAAAAAAAAGAATTTATTAATGAAAAAAAATTAGGAATATTGGTTGCAATATTTTTAGGAATAACTACACTTCTTGTTGCCTGGGCAGGTTGGATTGGATCATTACATGGAGGAATTCAATCAATTAATTTTACTAAAAGTAATAATTTAGCATCTAAGGGTAATGCTGAATATAATGTAGCAGCTCAGATATATCTATCAGATTTATTTTCGTGGAACACTATATTCAATTTGAAATTAGATATGGAATCTGCCAAAGAAAAAGGTAATGAAGATGAAGCAAAAGTTATTGAAATGAAAATACAAAAAATTATGAAAGAAAACTGTTCTCCAAAACTTCTTGAATATATTAATAGTACAAATTTAGATAGTGAAACAAAATCTCCGTTTGAAAAAGAAGATTTTGTGAATAGTTATTTTGAAACAGCTAAAGAATTATTAGACGAATCGCAAGAAGTAATGGAAGAAGGAAAAAGAGATAATTTACGTGGAGATTCATATAAATTAGTTACAGTAATTTATTCTTTAGTATTATTTTTATTGGGTATAGTAGGAATTCTTAAAGATTTTCAAAACCGTAAAATATTATTTATTTTTTCAGTAGTAATTTTGGTTTTGGGTATTATTTACATGTTAAGAATACCAATGCCAACAGGATTTAATATTACAAGCTTTTTTAACTATAAATAAGAATAGAAAAATGATTAGAAAAAATACTTTTATATAATAGTCAGTAAATGTTAGGAGAAATGATAATGGAAGAAATAAGTATAACAAATGAATGGGATAAGGTATTTCCATTAAGTGAGAATATTAATTATAAAAAAGTAACGTTTAAAAATCATTTCGGTATTACTTTGGTTGCTAATATGTTACCTCAAGAATTAACTATGAGTGAATTAAATGGTAATGAAAAATATGTATATCTAGATAATACATTACCAGAGAATTCATCTAGTATCAAAAAAGTTATTGCAGGAGATGTCATGCTTTATGGAAATAATTGCTTAGTAATTTTTTTTAAATCATTCAACACTTTATATAGTTATACTAAAATAGGCTATATAGATAATTTGCCTGATTTAAATGGGGATAGAATAACAGTACTATTTAAAAATTAATAATTATTAAAATATATGAAAATGGAGGATTAACCTGAAAACAAAAAGTAAATTTATTTTGGCAAAAATGCTAA
>CAMKQS010000092.1 GCA_946414975.1 uncultured Caryophanales bacterium
GGACTTGCTGGTGGAATTTCTTCAATATTCTTTTTAACAATTGGAATAATTGCAGTAATAAAAGGACAATTTGCTCTTGCAACAGCACTTACATTTATAATGTTTGGATCTACATTAGGTTTTTTATTTCATAATTTTTATCCAGCTAAAATATTTATGGGAGATTCTGGATCAATGTTTTTAGGTTTAATGATTGCAGTAATTACATTATTAGGTTTTAAAAGTACAATGATGAGTGCGATAATAATTCCATTTTTTATACTTGCAGTTCCTATATTTGATACAGTATTTGCAATAATAAGAAGAAAATTAAAGGGTGAGAGCTTTGCAACTCCTGATAAGAGTCATATTCATCATCAGCTTTTAAAAAGAAATTTTTCACAGAGGCAAACTGTTATTACAATATATATAGTTACATTTTTATTTTCATCGGCATCTATGATTTATTCTTTAGTAAATCAAAAGATTGGAATGATTATATATGGAGTATTGATGCTAATATTTATTGTATTAGTTCTTAAAACAGACATTATTTTTGAAAGAAGTGTGAAAAAAGAAAGAAACTAAACTTTACTATGAATGAAAGATATGTTAAAATTTAATTAGGAGGATTTATGAAAGGTATTATATTAGCAGGGGGATCAGGAACAAGATTATACCCTATTACTAAGGCTATTAGTAAACAATTAGTTCCAGTTTATGATAAGCCAATGATTTATTATCCACTTTCTGTATTAATGCAAGCAGGAATTAAGGATATATTAATAATTACAACTAAGGAAGATCAACCTAGTTTTAAAAGATTACTAGAAGATGGTAAAAAATTAGGAGTTAATCTATCTTATGTTATACAACCATCTCCAGATGGACTTGCACAAGCATTTATTTTGGGACGTGATTTTATTGGTGATGAGGCTTGTGCGATGATTTTAGGAGATAACATTTTCTATGGTAATGATTTTGAAAAATTGCTGAAGGAGGCAATTAACAACGCTGAAGCTGGTAGGGCTACTATATTTGGATATCAAGTAAAAGACCCAGAAAGATTTGGAATTATGGAAATTGATGAATCAGAATCAGGTACATATGTTGTTAGTGTTGAAGAAAAACCAGAACAACCTAAATCTGATTATGCAATTACAGGATTATATTTTTATCCAAGTGGAGTAAGTGATGAAGCAGATTTAGTTAGGCCATCAGACCGTGGAGAGCTAGAAATTACATCGCTAAATGCTCAATATCTAGCGCAAGGAAAACTTAAAGCGTGTTTGCTTGGCGATGGATATACATGGTTTGATACAGGGACATTTGATAGTTTGATCGATGCGGCGAACATGATTCGTTCTATTGAAGAGAACAAAGATAAAATTATCTGTTGTCCTGAGGCTATTGCATATAAAAATAAGTGGTTATCAAAAGAGCAATTAAGTGAAAGTGCGAAAGTTATGAAAAAGAATAAATATGGGCAATTTTTACAAAAACTAGTAGAGAAGAGGAAATAAAATGAAAATTATTGAAACAGAACTTAAAGATTGTTATATTATTGAACCAAATAGATTTGGTGATGATAGGGGATACTTTTCACCATACTTTATTCAAAATGATTATGATGAAAATAACATTAAATTTGAACGAGTAGTACAGGCTAATCGTTCTAAAAGCTCAAAAGGAGTTGTTAGAGGATTACACTTCCAAAAAGATCCTAAATGTCAAGCTAAAATTGTTGAAGTTATAAACGGTAAAGCAATTGATGTTGTTGTAGATATAAGAGTAGGTTCTCCTACATATGGTAAATATACAAGTGTATTATTAACACCAGACAATAATCGTCAATTATTTGTGCCACGTGGTTTTGCACATGGATTTATAAGTTTAGAGGATAATACTATTTTTCAATATTTAATTGATAATGATTATGCACCAAACTTAGAAGCAGGAATTTTATGGAATGATCCAGAATTAAATATTCCATGGGATGATATGTTCTCTGAATATGGTATAGATAAACCTTTATTATCAGAAAAGGATCAAAAACATTTAGTATTATCAAAAAGTCCAAACTATTTCACATATAAGGAGAGTAAATAATGAAGTATTTAGTAACAGGTTATAAAGGACAATTAGGATATGATGTTGTTCGTGAACTAAAAAAAAGAAATATAGCTGATAGTGATATATATCCTATGGATATTAATGATATGGATATTACTAATAGAGATGAAGTAATGACTAAAGTTAATGAAATTAAACCTGATGTTATTTTTCATAATGCTGCATGGACTAATGTAGATGGTGCGGAAGATATGAAAGAAGCATGTGAAAAAGTTAATTATTTAGGAGCTAAAAACATGGCTGATGCAGCCAAGACTGTTGGTGCTAAAATAGTATACATTAGTACTGATTATGTATTTGATGGAACTAAAGATGGAATGTATGAAATCGATGATAAGCCAAATCCACTTAGTGTTTATGGTAAAACTAAATACCAAGGTGAGGAAGCTGTAAGAGATTATGAAAAGCATTTTATAGTTAGAATTTCATGGGTATTTGGAATAAATGGTAAAAACTTTATTCGTACAATGCTAAAATTATCTGAATCAAGAGATGAATTAAATGTAGTAGCAGATCAAGTAGGATCACCTACATATACGGTTGATCTTGCTAAATTATTAGTTGATATGGTTAATACTGAGAAATATGGTACATATCATGCTAATAACGAAGGATTCTGTAGTTGGGCAGAGTTTGCTAAATATATTTTTGATAGCAGTAATATTAAGATGAAAGTAAATCCTATTCCAACTAAAGATTATCCACAAAAAGCAACTCGCCCACTTAATTCTAAATTAAGTAAAAAATCTTTAGATGATGCAGGATTTGATAGACTTCCTGATTGGATGGATGCAGTTAATCGTTATAAAGAAGAATTAATTAATGAAGATAGCGTTGAGGCTAAAGTATTAATTAAGCATAGAAAGGATATATAATATGAAATTTTTAGTAACTGGTGGAGCAGGATTTATTGGAAGTAACTATATGCATTATGTAGTTAATAAATATCCTGAGGATTACTTTGTTTGCCTAGATGCATTAACTTATGCAGGTAATTATAATAATATTAAAGATTTAGAAAATAAAGAAAATTATAAATTCGTTCATGGAGATATTACTGATAAAGAATTCGTTGATAAATTATTTGATGAAGAAAAATTTGATATAGTAATTAATTTTGCAGCAGAATCTCACGTTGACAATTCTATTAAAAATCCTAGACTATTTTTAATGACTAATATTATAGGAACACAAACTTTAATGGATGCAGCAAGACGTCACAATGTAAAAAGATATCATCAAGTTTCAACTGATGAGGTATATGGAGATCTTCCATTAGATAGGCCTGATTTACTATTTACTGAAGATACACCACTTCATACATCAAGTCCATATTCTTCTTCTAAAGCAAGTGCAGACCTGCTTGTTATGGCATATCATAGAACATATGGTCTTCCTGTAACTATTTCTCGTTGTTCAAATAACTATGGACCATATCAATTTCCTGAAAAATTAATTCCAGTGGTAATAAGTAAAGCACTTAATGATGAAAAAATTCCAGTATATGGAAAAGGAGAAAATGTGCGTGATTGGATTCATGTAATTGATCATAATATTGGAGTTGATTTAATAGTTAGAAATGGTAAAGTAGGAGAAGTTTACAATCTTGGAGGACATTCTGAAAGAACTAATTTAGAGGTTGTAAAAACAATTTTAAAGCAACTTGGTAAAAGTGAAGATTTAATAGAATATGTAACAGATAGACCAGGACATGATTTAAGATATGCAATTGATTCTACTAAAGTAGAAAAAGAACTTAATTGGGATAGAACATATACATTTGAAAGTGGTATTAAAGAAACTATTGATTGGTATGTTAATAATCAAGATTGGA
>CAMKQS010000093.1 GCA_946414975.1 uncultured Caryophanales bacterium
CGTACATATATGGGATGAATGGGAAATTGATGAAAATGGATTATGGAAAGCAAATCAGTTAGTTCCTAATAAAGATGGAAAATTAGAAAAAAAAGAAGTTATTAAACAGTTTGATACAAAATACGCTCATACGATTGGTACTGCATATGGATATATCAATAAAAAATTCGAAAATACTGAAAGATTAATTGAAACAATTAAAAATAATCCTAATGATAGAAGAATGATAATGTCATTATGGCAAGATGATTATATAAAAACTGCAGTATTACCATCTTGTGTATGGTCTAGTGAATGGGATGTTACTGATGGATATTTAAACTGTTGGGTACACCAAAGAAGTTGTGATGTTCCACTAGGACTTCCATTTAATGTAACACAATATGCAACATTGTTATCATTAATCGCACATTGTACAGATTTAAAACCAGGAAATATGTACTGGTCAATTAAAGATGCTCATATTTATGTAAATCAAATAGATGGAATAAAAGAACAAATAAATAGATTTGATACATTAGAAGATTTAAAAGCTCCAGAGTTATGGATTAATCCTGACGTTAAAGATTTTTTCCAAATTGATAATTCAAAAGAATTAAAAGACATTAAAGTTAAAAACTATAAACACTACGGAAAGATTAAATTTCCAATAGCGCAATAAAATATGATTACGTTAATTGCTTCAATTGGGAAAAATAATGAAATAGGAAAAAATGGAGACTTAGTTTGGCATATAAAAGAAGATATGAAATTTTTTAAGAATACTACTATAAATCATATAGTAGTTATGGGATTTAATACTTATAAATCTCTACCTGGCCCACTAAAGGATAGAGAAATGATTGTACTATCTAAACATAATAATATTGACGGAATAAAAATAATTAGAAATTATAAAGAAATCGTTGATAAATATAAGGATAGTGAAATAGAAGTATTTATTATTGGTGGTGCGACTTTATATGAAATATATATGGAATATGCTAAAAGAATGTATTTAACAGAAATCGATGCAACTTGTAAAGATGCTGATGTTTTTTTTCCACCGTTTAACAGAAATGACTGGAATGATGAAATATTACAGGAAAATGAGCATAATAAAGTTAAGTATAAAATACATAAATATGAAAGAAAAAACTATTCTAAAAGTGAATAGTTTTTTTATACATTTATAATAAATATTATAAGCAAAACAGTAATACAGCAACTATTTAATAAAATACTTAGAAACTACATTTAACATACACAATAATGCAATAGATTTTTATTGCTTAAACCAAATAAAAAAGTAGAAAACTAATTTCTACTTTAATATCTATTTCATTTGACCATCATTTAATAAAGCTGTTTTACATTTCATTTTTATTTGTTTTATACCATCAAAATTGCATGTACTTATACCTTTTTTATCAACACATTCTTTAGCTTTATCACAAAGTTTTTCTTGTTCTGTTATCTTAGGATCAACAAGTATTTTGAATGCTGTATTAAGTATAAATGAAAGTAATAATCCAAAAATACTTAAAATAAGTAATAAAATTGCAATACCTTTACCCTTGTGATTCATTCTTTTAGCAGTTATTAAGGTAATAATCGAAAATATAAATGTTGCACCTAATAAACATAAGCTAATAGTTATAAATAGTTTAATATCTTTCATTATAAATGCTAATACAATATTTGCAACTATTGCAATAATTGCTATAATTGCAAATGGGCTAAACTTCTTTTTCAATTTTTATCCTCCTATTTTACTTCTTTTCTTCTACTTATTATAATACCTAATATATATGATATTACAATATATGCTACGCATATTATAATTACTGTTATACCTTTATTATTTGTAGCATTTGATATCCAAAATTTTGAAATACTAATATTAGTATTTAACTTTAATAATGTATCTATTGTAAATAGAACTGTTGGAGCAAGAAAGTTAGTAAGAATACTTGCTACAAGTGCTCCACTTGCTTTTGATACAAGTGATGAAATTAATGTATATACTGAAGCAATACCTATTATATTAAGATAATTTATACCAATTTTACCAAGTGTATCACTATTTAACATTACTATTTTACCACCCACAGCAAAAGTAACAATATATGATAAAATAAATGATATTATAAACATCAAAGTAACGCCAAACATGATAACTACAAATTTAGACTTAAATACACTTTCACGTGAAAAACCACGAGCTATTATATTTTTCATAGTACCATTTGATACATCAAGAGTAAAAAATAGTGCGATAAATATTGCAACAAATAATTCAAAACTTGAAGCAGATAAAAAGCTTGTAATTACATCATTAGAATTAAGAATAAGTGTTTTATGTGTTATAAGTTTAGCAGTTACTACTTCTGCTACAGTTGTTAATATTGACAACGCTAGAAGTACTATTGTACAAATATAAAATGATTTTTGTTTAAATAAATTATGAATATTAAATCTATTTAATCTATGCATTAGTATCACCTATCTTTCTAATAAAGTATTCTTCTAGACTATCAATATCAGTGTATATCTCACTAACTGATAGTCCATTTTTAATTAAAAATTTATTGATTGAAGCACTTTTCTCTAAATCAGAATATAATACTAATTTATCATCAAATACATTTATTTTATTAATATCAAATTCACTTTTAATTAATTCTTTAGCAGTCTTGTTGTCATCTGTTTTGATAATTAATTTACTCTTACAATTATTAATCAACTCTTTAGCAGACACTTCTTCAATTAATACTCCATTATTTATAATACCATATTTGGTAACTACCTTAGCAAGTTCATCAAGTAAATGACTAGATATTAAGAATGTAATACCTAACTCTTTATTTAATTTTAAAATAACATCTCTAATTTCTTTGATTCCAGCTGGATCTAATCCATTAATAGGTTCGTCTAAAACTAAAAACTCAGGTTCTCCTAATAGTGCGATTGCAATACCAAGTCTCTGACGCATACCTAAAGAAAAATCCTTAGCCTTTTTTTTACCCGTATTATCTAGATTAACAAACTTTAATATTTCATTAATTTTAGATTCATCTGCTCCATATAATATTGAAAATCTTTTTAAATTTTCATATGCAGTTGCGT
Source organism: uncultured Caryophanales bacterium (assembly GCA_946414975.1). The sequence goes on from CAMKQS010000093.1 coordinate 3,109, forward strand.
TCTTATAAAGTCCTGGTGACTCTATTAAAGAGCCAATTTTATTTCCTACCTCTAAAATATTTTTTCCATCAAACAATTCTACCTCGCCATTAGTTATACTAGCTAAAGATAAAATCATACGCATAAATGTAGTTTTACCTGCACCATTCTTACCAATAAAACCATATATGTCCCCTTTATTAATAGTCATTGAAACACCATCAACAACTTTTCTTGTACCATATACTTTAGTAAGACTATTCGTTTTTAAGATTGTTTCCATAATAACCCCCTTATTTTAATTTTACAGCTGTACCGTATGCAATAACTTCGGCTGCTCCTTGCATAACACCTGATGAGCCATATCTAACACCAACTATAGCATCTGCACCTAATTTTTTTGCTTCTTCAATCATTCTATCAGTAGCAACATTTCTAGATTCAGAAATCATTTTAGTATAACTTTTAACCTCACCACCAACAATATTTTTCATGCCAGCTAAGAAATCTTTTCCAACATGTTTTGATTGAACCATTTCACCTTTAACAATACCTAATGATTCAACAATTTCCTTTCCTGCAACGTATTCAGTCGTTACAATTAACATAATATCACCTCTCTTTCTTGTATTATACATTATTTACAAAAAAAAGCCAATTTTATTATTAAAATTTAATTAATAAAAAATCCCTTATGTTTTAAGGGACTAAAATACATTATTGGTGACCCGTATGGGATTCGGACCCATGAATGTAGCCTTGAGAGGGCTATGTGTTAAACCACTTCACCAACGGGCCTTTTTAAAA
>CAMKQS010000094.1 GCA_946414975.1 uncultured Caryophanales bacterium
AGTGGATACACCTGTTCCCATCCCGAACACAGAAGTTAAGCACTTTAACGGCGAAAATAGTTTACGCGAAAATAGCAAGTTGCCAATATTTTTTTTTGTATTTTAAAACGTATAGCAAATGCTTGCTTTAATGATAAAATATTAGATAGAAATAAATAAACAATTTAAAAGTATAAGTATTGTAATAATACTTTTTTTTGTGTAAAATAAAAATGGTGATTAATTATGGATGAATTTAAAATAATTTCTCATAGTGAATTAGATACTATGGAACTTGCACAAAATATTGAATCAGAAAAATTTGAAAATATGGTTATATGTTTAGATGGTGAGCTTGGTAGTGGAAAGACGGTATTTACTAAGGCTTTTGCTCAAGCTATGGAAGTTAAAGATGCTGTAACATCTCCAACATTTACAATTATTAAAGAATATGAGGGGGATATGCCTTTATACCATATGGATGTATATAGACTTGATGGTAATACTGATGGTGTTGGAATTGAGGAGTATTTTAATGCTGGTGGTGTAGTGATTATTGAATGGGCATCCACTATTAAAGATATTTTACCTAACGAAAGATTAGATATTAAGTTTAAATCAATTGGTGAGAACAAAAGAGCTATTTATCTTAAACCACATGGAAAAAAATATGAAGAATTATGTGAGGCTGTAGTATAGTTATATGAGGTATTTATTTATTGATACATCTAATAGTTTTATTAATATATATATAGTTAATGATGAGACTGTGTTAGTTCATAAAAAAGTGGAAACATTAAAAGATATGGCTAATACTATCATGCCTTTAATTAGAGAATCATTTAATGAGATTAACTTTGATATTAAAGATGTAGATAAAATATTTGTAACAAATGGTCCAGGATCATTTACTGGAATTAGGGTAGGAATTACGGTTGCAAAGACAATTTCTTGGGGATTAAATATTCCTGTATATCCTATTTCAACTTTAGAATACCTTGCAAGTATTAGTACAAACTATAATAAAATTATATCTATTATTGATGCAAGAAGAGGAAATGTTTTTGCTGGTTTTTATGATTCTAATCTAAACAAGTTAGAAGATGAAAAAATAATTAGTTATGATTCTATTAATAAAAATGATGATACAATAATAGTAAGTTGTGATGGTGTATATGATTCCAAAGTATTAGATGTTGATATTGTTAAATTAATTAATAAACATAGAAATGATAATAAAATTAATCCTCATATGTTAGTACCTAATTATTTAAAAAAGACTGAAGCTGAGGAAAAACTTAATGATTAGAAAATATAAAGATAGTGATTTAAATCAAGTTAATCGCATCTTATCTTTTTTTAATGAAAATATTAATTTAGATAGTAATCCTTTTTATAAATGTTTTGTTTGTGAGGAAAAAAATATTGTAGGAGTTATTGTTTTTCAAGAAATATATGAAAGAATTGAACTTGATTATATTATTGTAGATAGTGACTATAGAAGATGTGGTATTGCGGATAAATTGATGAACTATTTAATTGATTATGCAAAAAAGAATCACATTATTAATATTACTTTAGAAGTTAATGAAAATAATATTGCAGCAATTAACCTTTATAAAAAATATGAATTTGAATTTGTTTCTAAAAGAGATAAATATTATAAAGAGAGTGATGCAATACTTATGATAAGGAAGTTTGATGATTATGAATGATACTTATATACTTGGAATAGAAACTAGTTGTGATGAAACAAGTGTTTCAATTGTAAAAAATGGTGTTACTGAGATTGCAACTGTTGTATCGTCACAAATGGATACGCACGCTAAATTTGGTGGCGTTGTTCCTGAGATTGCAAGTAGAATGCATGTTGAGGTTATAACAATGGTCTTGGAAGAATGTTTAAATAAAGCTTCTATTACTATGGATGATATTGATGCAATTGCAGTAACTTATGCACCTGGTTTAATTGGATGTTTGCTTGTTGGAGTTACCTTTGCATCAACACTATCATATATTTATAATAAACCATTAGTACCAGTTCATCATATAATAGGTCATATTTATGCAAATAATTTAAAATCAAGATTAAAGTTTCCATTAATTTCATTAGTTGTATCAGGTGGACATACAGAAATAGTATATATGGATAAAGATTATTCTTTCAAAAAGATTGGTGGAACATTAGATGATGCAGTAGGAGAAGCTTATGATAAGGTAGCTAGAGTAATTAACGTCCCATATCCTGGTGGCCCTACTGTTGATAAACTAGCACATATTGGTAATAATACATATAATCTTCCGACACCACTTGATGATAATTCATACAATTTTAGCTTTAGTGGAATAAAGAGTGCGGTAATAAATTTAGTACACAATGAGACTCAACGTGGTAATGAAATAAATAAAGAGGATCTTTGCTGTACATTTCAAAATAAAGTAGTTGATATATTAACAAAGAAAACTATAAAAGCACTAAAAGAATATAAGTGTAATAATTTAATTGTAGCAGGTGGAGTATCTGCAAACAGTGGTTTAAGAAAAAGATTAACTGAAATATGTAATGATAAAAATATATCATTAACATATCCTGAAATTAGGCTTTGTACAGATAATGCAGCAATGATTGCATCAGCTGGATATTATGCATATAAACATGGAATTACATCAGATATTGATCTTAAAGCAAGGCCAAGTTCTAGTATGTATTAATTTGACTATGAATTATCGATATGATAAAATGATATTGGATTAAGGAGAGGTATTATGGCAAAGAAAAAACATAGATTTTTAAATTGGATTAGAAAGTTTTTACCTTCGATAAAGAAGTTTGGACCCAACACAGCATTAGTTATTGAAAATAAATATACTGGTTCTAGTTCTAGAAAGGTAAAAGTATTTTATAACAAACAAGGGCAGTCAGGTCGTGGATGGAGATTTATTATTCCATTTTTACACGAAACTGATATAATATCTATAGCAGAAGAAACGATTGATTATCCAACAATGTCTTTTAATGATAGAGTTGGACAAAAACTTACTGTTGACTTTACAGCTAAAGTAAAAGTTGAAGATGCCAGAAAATATAAATATGAGCATAAAAATGTAAAAGAGCAACTAGAAAGTGATTTGAAATCAATGGTATTACCATTAATAAAAAGACTTGATTATGAGGAGTTGAGTAATATTTATTTTGAACTCCCAGCTTCTGGAACAAAATTAAGTGAAGTTGCTTACAAAGTAAAAGATAGTAAAGGAAATGTTAAATATTTATATAAAGATAGCGTTGAAGTGGATAGTGCTGGTCGCATAACAAAAGGTGTTGTGTTAACTGTTTTTGAAGTAGAATTAATTAAGATAAGAGAGCATTTTGATAAATTTGAACAAGACTATGGTCTTAAAGTTATAAACATAAGTAATAAAGAAGTAAATCCATCTGCTGAAATGCAAAAGTCATTTGATCAAGTTGAAAAATCGAGAAGAAGTGCAGCAGCAGAACAGGTTGAAGCTGAAAAAAGATTAAGAGTTTCTGAAATAGATAAACAAACGATTAAGAACTATCAGGATATAGAGCGTGCTGGAATTCAAGCAAAACTTGAATTATATGCTGCTAAAGGATTTATTTCTGAAGAACAAAAAGCCATGATGATTGCTGATATGGTTGCACATGGTATGCAAGGTGGAAGTCAAAAGAGTCAAAATCCAGCTTTATTTGGAGCAGGTGCAGCAATGGGGGCAAATTTTGCTAACCAATTTATGCATGGTACAGACGATGGTTCAAAAAAAGATGAAGAGCCTAAAAAGACAAAAAAATAGTAAAAATAACTTTTGTCAAGACATCGTGACCCCTTGGACAAAATATATTAATTATCTAACGATGTAGAATTTTTTAAGGATGTTAACAATCAA
>CAMKQS010000095.1 GCA_946414975.1 uncultured Caryophanales bacterium
TTTCCCGTTAATGTTTAAAATTTTTTGAGACATTTTCAAAAGTTATTGACAGATAGACAAATATCATTATTTTATAATAATTCATCTTTTGTTATTATGAATAATTTATCATGTGTATAAAAAGCATAAAATATTTCTTCTAAAAGTATATTCTTTCTTTTTATAATATTATCTAACCATTTATAATCTTTATTAATATCACTAAGTACTTTATAATCAATAACTCCATCTAATATTAACGGAAGTGGATAATCTTGATTATCACAAAAAACAGATAAATTACCATTATTTTCTAATACAGCATACTTTACATGTTCTATACTGTTAATTCCTTGTAATCTAAGTTGTGTAACTAAATCATCTAAACTATATCTTAAATGAGACATTTCTTTAAAATTAAGTTTACCATTTTTAATAATCACTGTTGGTTTACCATCTATTATATATCTAATTTTTTCATTTTTTAGTGTTATATAACTAATTGCTATTTGTGTTAATGTAAGTATTGAAATAGGTATAATAGATAAAAATATACTTTTTTTTGCTTCTATTGCAAGAGCAACTAATTCTGCAATTAATATAGATACAATTAAATCAATTATGCTTAATTGTCCTACTTCTTTTTTTCCCATTATTCTATATACAAGTATTATAAAGAAATACATAAAAAGAGTTCTAAATATTATTTGAAAATACATTTTATCACCTATTTTATTGTGAGTAATGTAATAACCAAATATACATAATCATAATATTTTATAGGTGATTATATGAATTATTTAAAAGTTCTATCTAAGTCTATTATTTATGTTATTTCTCTTATACTAATTATTAATATATTTGTAACTATATTTAGTTATTTTAATTTATTTAATGATAACATAATAAAATTTTTTAAATTAGTAACTCCTATTATTAGTATTTTTACTGGTGCATTTATAATGGGAAGAAACTCTAATAAAAATGGTTACTTAGAAGGAATTAAACTAGCTATAATTATTGATTTTTTATTTATAATATTTAGTATTATATTTAATAATTTTAAATTAGAAAGTATTATATTTTATATTATTCTACTTGCAAGTTCTATTTTAGGAAGTATTATTGGAATACAAAAAAAAGTTAAAAATTAAATAACTTTTTTTAAATATCAATAACTATTATTTCACTTTTATATAAAAAATTTAATAATCCAAAAATATGGCTTTTGGCAAGTTTAGTAACACCTGTTGATATAATTACTTTTGTATTATCAATATTATATATTCCATAACAATATTTAGGAAATAATGACTTTTTAGGAGAAATTAATCCTCTTCCTCTAAGTATTTTTTTACTCCATTCAAAAGATAATCCTGCATGCATATGTCCTGATAATACCAAATCTATCTGCTTATGACAATTTAGTTTTTTCATTACACTTTTTTTAGCTATCTGATATGGTGAATGACATAAAAGAATATTATATCCTCTACTTAAATTTCTATATTTTCTATTCATAAAATAAATAAAATCTTCTTCTTGTTCATTAGTATCATAATATTCGTATGGTAATGTTACACCGATAAAATTAATACCATATTCACTATGTACTTGATTATCTAATACATAGACATTTTTTATTCTATCTATCTCTTTATACAAATCTTTATCATATGATTCAGTTAAAGTATGTTTATAATAAAATTCATGATTTCCAATTTCAATTATAACTTTGCACACTTTACTTAAATCCTTAAACCAATTAATTAAACTATCTTTATCTTTAATAAAGATATCATCTGTTGTATCTCCTGCAATACAAATATAATCAGGTTTCTGTTTTTTTATCTCTTCTAATAAAATGTATAAATCATCTATTATTCTTTTATTAAAATAATGAATATCTGATATTAATATTATTCTTTTTTTATATTTATTCCCCAAATTATATCTATTTATTTTTATTTTCATATTTAGCTATAAACTCTTTCTTATATTCAAGAAACGTATCATTTTTTATACTTTCTCTTATCTCTTCCATCATTTTAACTAAGAATCTAATATTATGTATTGATAATAATCTAGCACCAAATGTTTCGTTTGCAACTATTAAATGTCTTATATATGCCTTAGTATAATTCTTACATGCATAACAATCACAACTATCTTCTATACAAGTAAAATCTTCTTTATATTTATTATTTCTAATATTTATTCTTCCATTTCGTGTAAATACATTCCCGTGTCTTGCAAGACGAGTTGGCAATACGCAATCAAACATATCAACACCACGTTCTACTCCCTCAAGTAAATCTATAGGTTCTCCAACTCCCATTAAATATCTTGGTTTATCCTCTGGCAAATATTTAATAGAATAATTAATCATTTTATACATAGTATCTTTAGTCTCACCAACACTGGTACCACCAATAGAATATCCATCAAAATCCATTTTTACAGTTTCTTCTGCACTAAAGCGTCTTAAATCTTCATATTCTCCGCCTTGAACAATACCAAATAAGGATTGATTAGGATTATTGTGTACTTTTTTACCGCGAAGAGCCCAACGTAGTGTACGTTCTGTACTTTGTTTTGTATATTCATAAGTAGCTGGATATGGAATACATTCATCAAAACTCATCGCAATATCACTATCAAGTTTATTTTGAATTTGAATAGATAACTCTGGAGTTAATAATAAATTAGTTCCATCTAAATGACTTTTAAACTTAACCCCTTCTTCAAGAATATCTTTCTTTTTATTTTTAGCAAGTGAAAATACTTGAAATCCTCCACTATCAGTAAGTATGGGCCCTGAATAATTCATAAATTTATGTAATCCTCCTGCCTTAGCAACTATATCTTCACCAGGTCTTAGCCATAGGTGATATGTATTTGAAAGTATCACACCACAATTCATATCTTTAATCTCTTCAGGAGATAATGTTTTAACTGTTGCCTGAGTTCCTACTGGCATAAACATAGGAGTATCACATACTCCATAATTAGTATATAATTTACCAAGTCTTGCATTAGTATTTTTTTCTTTTTTTAATAATTCATATTTAATTTTTCCCATAAACATCACGTGATTAATTATAATATATTTTTTTAATATTTACAACTTAAAAATCTAGCACTGTGCTAGATTATAGAATATTTTATATTAATTTGAAAGTGCAGATTTTTGAATTATTATAACTGGACGAACAACACGAAGATGGTGTTCTCGACTACCATGCACTCCATAAGAGGAAATATTACCATCAGTACTCACGTACCAAACTTGATTAGTTTTATCAGCATTTGTAGTAGATGTCCAATATCCATAATTTGTTCCGAATATCCAAGAAGGTGTCTCTTCTGTTTCTACTACTCTCATTGTTGTTTCATTCAATGTTGTGAATTCCATTCCTAGATTATCTGTTAAATCATCCAACGTGATTAATCTTGCTTCAATTGCTAATGGAGCCTTATCACTTTTCCAAGCATCTACTACATATTTTATTTCGCTATCTGCATATGATGTTGTACATCCATCTGTCGTTCCATAATTTGTACAAGTCGAACTTGTATAATATGCCATGCCTCCAATTCCAGTATCTGAATTGTTATAATTTATGTTCAATGCTTGTTGATAATATGATGCACTTGTATCTTCTGTTACATACATATTTACATGATTATTCGCTGTTCCTACTCCTCCGTATGTATTTACTTCTTCTACAC
>CAMKQS010000096.1 GCA_946414975.1 uncultured Caryophanales bacterium
AGATAAGCAAAAATACAAGTCTGCATTTTTGCCAAATAAAATTATATAATAAAAGAAAATGACTAAAAGAGTGTAAAACTATATACTTTTATTTTAGTTTTTGTTATACTAAAAAAGTAGGTGGTTTTATGAAATATTTAAAAATATGTGTAGTAGTTTTAATAGCTTTATTTTGTATCGCATGTGAAAATAAGAAAAGTGATGCAGTAAGATTTAAAAATGAATATGAATCATTAAATAATAAGACTTCTATTAGTGGAAAAAAAATAAAGAGTTTAAAAATAAGTTCTAAAAATCCTATTAAGTATTCTGATTATGATGAGATTATTGATGTAATAAAAAATAAATCTGGAGTTATTTATTTAGGATATCCTGATTGCCCATGGTGTAGAACAGCTGTTCCAGTGCTTTTAGAAGCTGCCAAAGATTATAATATTGATACAATATACTATTTAAACATCAAAGATGATAGAGATTATTATGAAGTTAAAGATGGTAAAGTTGTATATCAAAAAGATGAAAATGGAAAAGAAAAAAAAGGTGTTAAAGGTTATTTTAAATTATTAAAATTACTTGATAAAGAGTTAGATGAGTATACTATAAAAAATGAAGATGGTAAGGAATATAACGTTGGAGAAAAAAGAATATATGTTCCTTTAATAATATTTGTAAATGAGGGAAAAATTGTTGGAACACATACATCAACTGTTGATACTCAAGAAAGTGGTTATGACAATTTAACTGATGAAGAGTATGATGAATTAAATGGCATATATGCAGAATACATTAAACAGCTAGTTAATAATTATTGTGATGAAGCATGTTGAATTTTAAAAAGAATTGATATATAATGATTTGGTCTTCGGACCATTTTGTTTTTTTGTGGAGGTTTATGAAAAAGAATTATCAATTATTAATGGATGAAGAAATTAGTAAATTAAAATATACGCCAAAGTTACTTTTACATGTGTGTTGTGCACCATGTTCATCATATGTTTTAAAAACACTTGCAGATTATTTTTCTATTTCTATTTGTTACTATAATCCTAACATTACTGATAGAGATGAATATAATAAGAGACTTGATGAATTAAAAAAGTTTATTGGTACTGTTAAATATAAAAATGAAGTTAAAATTATTGATACAGAGTATAATAATTTAGATTTTTTTGACTATATTAAAGGATTGGAAGATGAGTTAGAAGGGGGAAAAAGGTGCTTTAAGTGTTACTATTTAAGACTTAACTATACAGCAAAAAAAGCTAAGGAATTAGGTTTTGATTACTTTACGACATCTCTTTCAATAAGCCCATATAAAAATGCAGAATGGTTAAATGAGATAGGACTAGATTTAGAAAATATATATGGAATTAAATATCTAGTTGCTGATTTTAAGAAGAAAAATGGATATAAAGAAAGTATAGAATTATCCAAGAAGTATAATCTTTATAGACAGGATTATTGCGGATGTATTTATTCAAAAATAGAAAGAAGAAAACATGATAAAGAATTTAAAAATAAGAAATAAGAAAATCAATCGATTAAAAATGGAGAAAGCAGGAATAATTTCATTGACGTTTATTCCAGTAATTCTTACTGGATGTAATAATTTAAACATTAATGATTATTACTTAGTTTGCGAGAATAGTAATTATTATATATGTAAAAAAGTAGGAACTTTTAATAAATCTGATGATTATGAATTTAAATCAATCGTAGATGGTAAAACTATTGGGTCTATTTGTTCTAAAAGAGATAATTTTAATTATGAAAATCATAAATTTTCGACTAATTTTTTATGTGAATTACAAGTTGCTAATTTGAAAGATGTATTTAATAAAAATAGTTTTAGTAGTGATGAATTAATGAATATAGTTAATAATAATTTGAACGAAGTAGGAGATAATTATTTTAAGAATACTAAATATTATTTTAAATCTGATTTTGAGTATGATAAAAATACTAATCTTAAAATATTTAATTACAATGATACATTTATTTTAGGATATGATATATCTCCTAAAAGGCTAAATGACAGTGGTAGATATATTTATTCTATAAAGGATTTTGATGTTATTAAAACTGAATTTGAATCATCATTAGAAGAGTATGATATAAATTTAGAAAATAAAGAAAATGCTTATATTTCATATAGTGAAGCACTTGATTTATTAAACAGTGAAAGATTAGAAAAAATACTGAAAAAATAGTATATATTTGTTAAATTTTAATTTGACAAATATTTTTTTTTATGTTAGTATATGCGCCATAGCGAGAGATTTGCTAAGGGGGGAGTTTTGATGAAGAAAATATTAAAAGGATTATTTAGTTTTTTAATAGCGCTTGTTAGTATATTTAGTATGACTAGTGTTAATGCTGAAAGTTATCCAAATAAATTAACAAATGTTAAAAAAAATTACTTAATTAATTATAGTGGGTATAATCTATACTATAAGACTTATAGTGGAGGATATGCATTTTGTACATCATTCCACGTTCAAGGAGTAGGAACTAGTTGTTCATTAAGTTCTACACAATGGAGTAGGCCAACTCAAGCGGGAGTTGCTGCTATTATAAAAAAGTATAATAGTAATAAATCACAAAAAAATTATTATTATGCAGAACTTGCAATTAATGAGTTTTTGTATTATAAAGAAACAGGTAATACTGTTAATAGAATTAGTTCTTATTATAATACAAGAAATTTTAATGGTGTAAAAGATTATTATAAAGTTGCAGTAGATGCATGGAATGATGCAAAAAAAGATTATAAAATATCTTTATCACCAAGTACAATTAATTTTAAACAATCAGGGGATTATTATGTATCCGATAAAATAACTGTATCATCTACTGGTGGGGATACTGCATCTTACGATGTTACTTTAGATGGTGATGTAAAAGCAGAAGTATATAATAAGAGTGGTAATAGCTTTTATGTAAGAGTTAAAAAAAGTGAAATTAAAACAGGAACTACATCTAATATTAACGTTAGTGTAAAAGCTACAAAAAATTTAGATATTGCTCAAAAGTTTGATTGTGGTTCTTATAATCAGACATTAACACCAAATTCATATATGACTATTGCGTATGCTACTGCTACTGCTAAAGTAGCTGGTAAAATTACTTTAAAAGGTAATAAAGTTAATATAAATAAAGTAGATAGCGAAACTAAAAAAGCAGTAAAAGGTGCTACATTAGTTGTAAAGAATAAAAATGATAAAGAAGTAGCTAGATTTACAACAGATGAAAAAGCATACAAATTAGAAAATTTAGATGCTGGTGAATATACTGTATCAGAGTTAAATGCACCAGAAGGATATAAAAAATCATCTAAAACAGTTAAATTTACTGTTGAAAATGATGATAAAACTATTAATGTAACATTTGAAAATGATAAAATAAAAAATCCAGTAGAAATTAGTAAAAAAGATGCTACTACTAGTAAAGAATTACCAGGAGCTCATTTAGTTGTAAAAGATG
>CAMKQS010000097.1 GCA_946414975.1 uncultured Caryophanales bacterium
AAGTGCATCAGAAATAAAAACATCAATAGATAATTTACAAGGTGCTAAAAATCTAGATGTAAATAATGTAAGTACATCAGAAATAAAAACATCAATAGATAATTTTCAGAGTGCTAAAAATCTAGATGTAGATAATGCAAGTGCATCAGAAATAAAAACATCAATAGATAATTTACAAGGTGCTAAAAATCTAGATGTAAATAATGTAAGTGCATCAGAAATAAAAACATCGATAGATAATTTACAGAGTGCTAAAAATTTAGATGTAAATAATGCAAGTGCATCAGAAATAAAAACATCGATAGATAATTTACAGAGTGCTAAAAATCTAGATGTAGATAATGTGACAAATTTATAGTAGGGAGAAAATATGAATACAAATTTTGATAGATTTTTACCAGTTGGAACGGTAGTACTATTAAGTGGCGGTAAAAAAAGAATAATGATTACTGGGTATGTAGCTGTTGGAAAAGAAACTGGTGATAGAGTATATGATTATATAGGTTGTTTATATCCTGAAGGTGTAATATCATCAGATAAGAATTTATTGTTTGATCATAATCAAATAGAAAAAGTTTATTATATGGGATATTCTGATGATGAACAAAAGAATTTCTCTGAAAAGTTAAAACAGCTTATTGAAAATGAAATAAATTTAGGAAAAAACAATGAAAATGTAGCTCAATCTAAAAATGAAGTAGGTGTTCAAGAGCAAATTAATCAACCTTTAAATGATAACGTTCAATCATCTGCAATAACATTTGATGATGATTCAGTAGTTAATAATAATTTTCAACAAGAAACTCAAAGTAAAGAAGAAAGTAGTAATGCACCAAAAAATTTGAATGATCCAGTTAAAAATGACATTTTTAGTTCGGTGCCTTCATCAACCACTGAATAAGTACAGAGTTTAAGAGATAAAATGTAAAAATATGATATAAATAAATTTTATCTTTTTTTTTATGTTTAGAAGAGTATAATAATATTAAATACTTTGACTATGTTAAACATTTTTTGTATAATGTAATTGTGATAGGAGGAAATATGAAAGAAGAATTAAAAAATATTATTTTAATGGGATTAGGAGTTATGTCCCTTACTAATGAAAAAGCAAAAGAATTAAGAAGTGAGCTTTTAAAAAAAGGTAGTGAATTATACGAAAAGGGGAAAATAGCAAATGAAGAATTAAAGCATAATATTGAACAAAAAATTAAAGAAAATGTTACAGTCGTTTATGAGAAAAAGGATGTTACAAAAGAGGATATATTAGATAGAATAAATGAAATGACACCTGAAGAGAAGAAAGAAATTATGAACCTTTTAAAGGATAAATCAAAGAAAAATGAGTAAGATAAAGCGATTAAATGAAATAATTAGTGTAATTAGAAAATATCATTTAGTTAAACATGCAAATCCAATTTCTATAAGAGAAGCATTAGAAGAGTTGGGCCCAACTTTTATAAAAATAGGTCAAATAATGTCATCAAGACCTGATTTAGTTCCTAAAGAATATTGTGATGAGTTAAAAAAACTTCGTAGTCAAGTTAAACCAATGACATATGGAGAAGTAATGGATATTTTAAATGTTGAATTTAATGATGAAGTGGATAATATTTTTTTATCTATAGATGAAGTTCCAATAGGTTCTGCTTCTATAGCGCAGACTCATAGGGCGGTATTATCAAATGGTGATAATGTTGTTATAAAAGTTCAAAGACCTCATGTTCAAGAATTGATGGCTGAAGATATTAGTGTATTAAAAAGTGCTGTTAAATTGTTACATATTGATAGTTTATTTTCTAATATTATTGATATTAATGCATTTTTAGATGAAATGTATGCAACTGCTAAAGAAGAAATGGACTTTATAATTGAAGCAAAGCATATGACTGATTTTATTGATTATAACAAAGATGTAAAATATGTTGGGAAAGTAAAGGTTTATAATGAATATTGTACCAAAAATGTACTTGTTATGGAGTATATTGGAGGATGCAATATTAATGATATTGAGTATTTAAAAGAAAATGGCTATGATATCAATGAAATATCAGAAAAGTTAGCAGATAATTATGTTAAGCAAGCTATAGATGACGGATATTTTCATGCTGATCCTCATTCAGATAACATAAAAGTAGATAATGGAAAAATTATTTTTTTGGATTATGGAATGATGGGTACTATCAATATAAGATATAGAAATTTACTTGAAAAATGTTTAATAGCTATAGCAAACAATGATTATAATGAGGTTGCAAATGTATTAAAGGCAATTGATACTAATTCTAGTTATGTTGACCAAATGCAACTTAAAAATGATATAAAAAAAGTGTTAGATAAAAATAAAACAACAGAATTAACTGATATTAATGTTAAAGATTTTGCATCTGACATGTTTTTAATGTTAAATAGACATAAGATTACGCTTCCAAGGGATATAACTATGTTAATAAGAGGAATAGTAGTATTAGCAGGTTTACTTGAAGAAATAAATCCTAAGTTAAGTTTAATGATTGTCATAAAAAATCATATTGATATTAGTAAAACAATTAATGGGGAAACAATAAAGAAATATTTGTTGAAGAGTGCTAAAAGTGGAGCAAATTTAATGCTTATTCCTAATGAGATGTTAACATTATTAAAAGGAGTTAATACTGGTGATTTACGCTTTAATGTTGAAATGACTGATTCAAATGGTCAAATTCATAGGATGGAAAAATTATTTCATCTTGCAATGGTTACAATAATAGATGTTGCATTTTTAATTGGAATAAGTTTAATGTGTTTAAGTGAACAAAAACATCCATTTATTTTTGTTTGTTACTTAATTGGTAGTTTGATATGTACTTTATGGCTATTCATGAAGTTATTAATATCAAAAGTTAAAAGAAAATAATTGTATTAAAGGAGCTATATAAATGGGAAATCCAAGTAAAATAGATATGAATAAATATTCGACATTAAATATTAATTCTGCTAAAGCAACTAAATATAAAAATGAAATAAAATCGTTAAAAGATTATGTGCATAATGATTATGAAGAAATTGATTATAGTCAAAATGTCGATAAATATAACGAACTAGCAGAAGATTTTATAAATATTACCGGAGATATTAATGGTGATGGTAAAGTTACTGTAAAAGATAAATCATTGTTAGAAAATTATATGAATGATGGAACTGTTTCAAATGAACATGATGTAAATGGCGATGGCTTTACAAATGCTTTGGATGTTAAAACTATAGAAAGTT
>CAMKQS010000098.1 GCA_946414975.1 uncultured Caryophanales bacterium
AAGTGTCCAAATTTGAAATTGACATTTTTGTCCAAAAAAAGATTGACATTTACATTAAAAGATGGTAATGTATTGGAAATGATTGATTTTTATATATATGATTTTGAATTATCTAAAAGCTCAGATGAACATTTTGAAGATAAACATCTTGAAGAAGGTGCTAATAGAAATATATATCACGAATATTGGATGAAAGATGGTAATAAATTAACTGTTTATAGTTCTATATTTAATTATAAAAACAACGGTTATATGAAAGGATTTGAAAGTGTTAGAAATTTATTATATCAGGAATTTCGTAAAAAGTTATCTGATGAGGTTCTAAATAATATGTTTGTTCCATTGCGTCAAGTAGACCTTAATAATGTGCCAACAACATTTAAATATGATGATGTTATTTTAGATGAACCAACAATAAATAATTTTTCAATTAATGGTATTAGTTATGAATCAAATTATTTAAAAAGATTAAATGAATTATTAAAAGATACTAGTTTAAAAGATAGGTATGAAGAAAAGAAAAATAATTCTTCACATATAATGATGGAAGAAACTAATGGATTTATAGATACTCATGAAACTAGATATACTTCGCCTGATGAATATTATAAAGTTTTAAAGAAATCAAAATCTAGTATAAGAAAAGATTTAAAATAGGAAAGGAAAGATATTATGACAAAAAGTGAACAATATTATGTTTCAAAGGTAGCAAATTTATCAAGAAAGCGTTGTGTTGATAGTGAAGTAATAGATGAGAATGCAAGAAAATTAGAATTTGAAACATTAAAGAATATAGTAAATTATTTTGGTGGGAATTTATTTAAAGATGAAAGCAGTAATTCATATTTTAAAATTATTAATAATGGAACAAGTTTTGATATTTGTATTGGGAATGATATTAAGAAAGAAGATGAGTCAATTACTATTTTAACTGCTCTTGGTATTCCATTCTTTGATGGTGATAAATTAACAGATGATTTTATGATTAATATATCGGATAATGGATTAATTCAAGCATTAAAAAAATATGGAATATCTTATGATAAAATACTTTTGTTTGCAAGAGGATTTTTAATGCCAGAAAATTTATATGATAAAAGTATGGTTGAAAATACGACTAATGATGGTAAATTTGATTGTATTGAGATGGCTAAAGATTTTGGTACTGGTTATATGAAAGTATTAACTCGTGGTGAAGATCTGGGTAAATGGCATTAGCAACTAATTTAGAGGAGATATAAAATGGTTTATAAATATAATGAAATAAATAGAAAAATTATTAACGATGGTTTTAATGTTGTAAATGTATACATGACGCATCATCAAATTTTGACTATGTAGTGGTAAATTTAGAAGGTGAACATGGCTTATGCTCCAATAATAAAAATATTAAATATTGGCTTATTTTAGAAGGAAAGGCTGAGGTATTTCTTGATGGAAATTTGTTTAAAGTAAGTCAAGGGGATTTTATAGTAATAAACAAGAATATTAAGCATAATATAATTGGAAAAGTAAAATTTGCAGTATTTTGTAGTCCTCAATATGAGGCTAGTGCTGAAACATATTATTAACATAATATAAATAAGTAAGTAGGAGGAATTTATTATGAAGGATAAGAAAACTTGGTTAGATGCTAAAACAAGAACATTCATTGAAGATGTTGCAGATGGCCAAATTAAACTTTATGAGGAAAAAACAGGAAAAAAATATAATCCAAAAGATATAAATAGTTGTATCGATTTTGTCAATTTTGTAGGTGGCAAAGTAGTTTATGTAAAAGATTTATATATTAACTATAATATAAAAGAAATGTTAATATCAGAAGAAAATAATCAATTTATAGTTGCTTTAGATAAAGAATATGTAGAAGATAATGCTAGAATAACAGAAAAGGATTTAAAACAAACGATTTTTAGAATGGTATGGTTTTGGTATAAAGAAAATTTGAGAAAGGATTGGAATGTAGAATCTAACAAAATTCTTTATCCTAAACAAAGCTCAATTAATGTTGATGAGATAGTATATTTGATTGAAAATAATTTAGATCCAAAAGTAAAAAGATTAAAAATGAAAAAAAGTAGGAGTAATGATTAGTAAGAATTATGATATGGCAATGTCATTTCAAATGCATTAAAAGATAAAAACATTTTATTTGTTGATTTTTACTATAAATAATGAAAGGAGTAGGCAATTGGTATAATTAAAAATATTAAATACTTATTGAATTAATGTAATGAAAAAGAATATAACAAAGGAAGAATATGAAAATGCAATTGCGCGAATTGAATTTATTTACAGGGAAAAAGAATTATTAGAATGTATGAGTAGAAATAAGATTTATAATGCTCATATAGATTTGCCAGGAACTTTTGGTGAGTTATTAATTAATATTATTAGAGTGAATAAGAAGATAAATAATTTAATTAATGAGTTAGAAAATAGTTTTTTGCAGTCATTTAAAAAAGACAAAAGATTATATAAATCTTTAAAAAATAAATTTGATGAATTTAAAAAAATTGTACTTAATGATAATTCAAATAGGTTTCCTAAAGCTGAAGATAATTTAGTAGTTGCTGATTTGATGCAGTATGAATCATTTAAAAAAATATCTCATGAATTATTTGAATTATTAAAAAGGAAACAAGGAAATAGTAGTTTATATAGTTATGTTATATCACTGGATGAAGAATTGCAGAAAATGTTAACTATAAAAAATAAGTATGAAAATTATAATAAAAATTGCAAGTGAAAAATTACCAGTATAATTAATAGTATTATTTTGGTAATTTTTATTTTTCAGAATTTACATTTTGTTTGAAATATTCGATTTACTATCGATAGAAAATAAAAACTTGTTTTTTTAATTACCATGATATATAATTACTTTAGTTGAGAAACTTATAGATAAATATTAAATATTGATAAAATAATCACTGGATGAATAATAAATGATAAAATGTATTAGAAGACATTAAAAATTATTTGTTATTACATTAATAATATCATTATGATTATATGGAAGGAGCGCTTATGCAAAGGTTAAAAGAGATAAAAGAAAGTATTACTAGAAAGAGAAAAATTAATTATCAGGATTTGAATGATATTTTGAAAATAGGTAAAAAAATATTAGGAATATTTTTAATTTTAATTATTGTTTTATCTATTTATATTTGTGTTAGAGTATGTAAGGAATTAAATGTTTCAAGCAT
>CAMKQS010000099.1 GCA_946414975.1 uncultured Caryophanales bacterium
ATTAATTATGAATTTATGGAGTGATATTATGAAATATTTAGATTTCGTTAGCAATAATTTATATCTTTATTTAGCTATTATTACATTATTACTTATTGTTGATGTAATTTTAACTATCATTTGTTTGAATCAAAGAAAAAGAAAAAAAATAAAGAAAGATTTTGAAGAAATTGAAGCAATTTCTAATAACGATAGTGAAGAGGTTAGTGATGTGAAACCTGAAGTAGCTTTTGAACTTGAAAAGATATTAGATCAGATGCAGCACGATATGGAAGTAAAACCTGAAGAAGCTGTTAGAATGTTTGAAGAAGAACAAGAACAAAAAGCTATTATTAGTTATCAAGAACTTGTTGATAGTGTTAATAGTAATAAAATAGATGTTGTTGATGATGAAGAAGGAGATATGGATTATGTTGCTGCTTTAGAAGCGCAAATGAATCCATCTGTTGATTATAAAGAAGAAGTAATATCTGATAAAATTGATAATAATACTGAAGTATTTGATGATTATGCCAATAAGAGTCATTTGGATGTTATTGATGAACTAAATTATGATGAAGCACCAAAGAAATTTAAAAGTTCAGAACTTTTATCACCAGTATTTGGTAGAATGCAACCAGATTTTGAGTATAAAAAAATAGTATCTTTTGCTACTACTAATAATAAAGTAGAAGTAGAACAGGTTGCTGGTACTACTGTTGATAATGATATTAAAAATAATGAAGATTTCCTTAATGCATTAATTGAATTTAGGAATAACTTATAATGAAATTTTATATATATAATTTAGGATGTAAAGTAAATTCTTATGAATCTAACATTATGATGGAAGATTTAGAAAGATGTGGTTTTGTTAAAGGTACTGAAACTGATAGTGATATATATATTATTAATACTTGTACTGTTACAAATACGAGTGATAATAAATCAATGAAAACAATCAGAAAAGTACTTAGATTATATCCTGATAAAATCGTTGTTGCCTGTGGATGTATGACACAGGTTAATTCTTTATATTTAAAAGATTTAAATGTATCAATTATAATAGGAAATCATGGAAAAAGTAAAATTACAGAATATATAAATAAATATTTAGAAGATAAAAAGCAAATAATAGATATTACTGATTTTAAAGATAATAAGTTCGAAGATATGTGCCTTAATAATTTTGATAAAACAAGAGCATTTGTAAAAATAGAAGATGGGTGTGAAAACTTTTGTAGTTACTGTATTATTCCGTATGCTAGAGGAAAAGTGCGTAGTAAAGATCCAAAGTTGGTGATAGAAGAAGTTAAAAATTTAATTAGCGAGGGGCATAAAGAAGTAGTATTAACAGGAATACATACAGGACATTATGGATCTGATATTAATTATAAGTTTTCTAATTTACTTAAGGATTTAGTTAAAATTAAGGGTCTTGAAAGACTTAGAATATCATCAATTGAAATAACTGAAATAACAGATGATGTATTAGATGTTTTAAAGAAAAATAGTAATTTAGTATCACATATGCATATTCCACTACAAAGTGGCTCTAATGAAATACTAAAGCTAATGAATAGAAAATATGATAAAGAATATTTTATTGAAAAAATAAATAAAATAAGAAGTATTAGACCTGATATTTCAATAACTACGGATGTAATTGTAGCCTTTCCAAGCGAAACAGAAGAATTATTTAATGAGACAATAGAAACTATAAATAAAATAAAATTCTCTAAAATTCATGTTTTTCCTTTTTCACTTAGAAAAGGTACTAAGGCAGAAGAAATACCAAATCATATTGATGATGTAACTAAAAAAAGAAGGGTTAAAGAGTTAGTAGAGTTAAGTTACTCACTTGAAAATTCATATATGAATAAATTTATTAATAAAAATGTATTATTATTACCTGAAATATACAAAGATGGGTATTTGGTTGGACATACTGATAATTATCTTAAGGTTAAAGCAAGTGGTAATAAAGATTTATTAAATAAAATTATAGAAGTAGAAATATTAGAAAACGATTATCCATATTTAATTGGGAAAATAAAATAAGAATGGTTAGTAATAAAACACATTCTTTTTTTTTATGTAGTCATATTATAAGGTAGATAGGAGGTATTTATGTTTAACTTATTTAATAAAGGGTGCTGTAATACAAATACAGGATGTATGGAAAGAGAAATAGTAGAACCAACAATTAATAAATGTATTGAAAAAGATTTCTATCATGAAGTACCACATGTATGCCCTATACATACACATGTTATAAATCGTCATATTTATAAACATACATATACACCACAATATACATGTTCTGAAGAAAATCAAGTAATAAATGAAGATTGTGGATCATGCTGTAATTATAATTAAAAGTAGATAAAACTACTTTTTTCTTTGAGTAAAGAGTTTTTGGGATTTTGATAAAATTCTGAAAACTTTTTTGTTTGTAATTTTTTAAATATAGTTTTTATGGTATGAATTATCGTATGGGTGTTTATAGAATGTTTCTTTAATTAGGTTATTATAATTAATATATGTTGTCTTATTTCTAAATGAAAAATAAGTATCTTTTTCATTAATTGTTAAAATATTGTTTTTATTAAAATTATTTAAGTATAATAGTTTTATATTTTGTTTGTTTTTAAATAATAATCTTATTTTTAGTATTTTATCTATCGTTTTTAGCGAATATCCTTTTGGCCTTGATGATAAAAGGTAAGCTAGATTATGTGAGATTTGACTTTCCATTGGACATGATAATTTGTATTTGTATAAATTTAATATGTTCTTCCAATTGTTTATTATATATTCTTTCTTTTTTTCTATTGTTTCTTTTCTATGTGGTGATGTTTCTATCATAACTTTACAAGCTTTTATAAAGTTATTTTTCTCATTATTTAATATATAAGTGGTTATTATATTTTCTAAATCTTTATTTAAAAATATATGATGTATGGCTTGTTTAAAATGAAATTTATCCAACGCATATATTACATTACAATTATTATTAAATTGAAAATAATTAGTAAGTCCTTTTAGCTAGTTTGTCCATTATGACACGACAGTTAAAAATTATAGATTTGCTTTATTTTAAAGGGAAAATTAGAAATAAAAATATTAAATTAGAAGAAACAAAAAACAAAGATTATGATA
>CAMKQS010000100.1 GCA_946414975.1 uncultured Caryophanales bacterium
TGCAACGCCCTCGTAACGCGTAGGTCGGAGGTTCGAGTCCTCTAACCAGCACCATATATATTTAATAATTAAGATGACTAGTAGTCATCTTTTTTTGTTGTAAATTTGCAATTTTTACTAATATTAGCTATAATACAACTCGCTTAAGGGGTGTTATTATGTTTGAATATTTAGATGATTTACTTAAATTCTATAAAAATGATATGCTTTTAAAAGTCTTTGGTACTACTGATGAATCAAAGATTATTACTAATAAAAATAAATGTAGTGTTATTAATAAAGATGAATTATTAATATTACTAAATGGTATGAATAAGTTTTTCTATACATTACATTTAGTTGATAGAAGTCATATAGAAAATATAAGTGTTATTAAAATGGCTTGTATGAATTATTATGAAAATTGTTATAAGGCTATTTTAAATATGATATCTAAAAATTGTGATCCAGATAAATATATTAATAATGGATATATGGTTATTCTAAATGATGAATTAATAGGTGATGGAGTTAGTTTATTCTATAACGTATTTGATATAGATAAAAAACTATCTCAAATGAAAAATCAAAAAACTAGATAGCAATTTTTTATCAAAGTAGTTTTTATTTTTTTGTGATAGGTGATTTTATGAGTATTGTTGCTAGTTTAGAAAAATTATATAGAAAAAAATTGTGTTTAGATTATTTTGGTTGTGTTAGATCAATAAATTTTATAAAGTACAATGCATTTGATACTTCTTTTTTAAAGGAATTTCATCATTTAATTGGATATTTTAAGGAATGTGTTTATGTTTATGGTAATTGTCAAAATGCTAAAGATGTTTATGATATATATAATATTACTAGTTCCTTTTTATATAAGAGACTTTATTATTATATTAAAAACTATTGTATAGAAAATTATATTCCATTTGATGATACTAATGGATATGTTTGTATAGATAATACAATTGTTTCTAATGGTAAGAAATTTATTTATAATTTATATGAGTTAGATAATATGCTTTCTTCTTTTAAAAAATTTCATGTTATTGACGATTCTAAAATTAAGTTTGATTATATGAATCGTTTAACATATAATCTTAATAAGAAAGTGTTAGGAACTAACGATTTGGATATAGCGTTAAAAATATCTTGTAATAACGTGTTATTTGATAAGACTTTTTTATTAGATTTTTATTTAAATGAATCTTATGAAATTTATAATCTTCTTGATTATAAAAAGATTCCTTTTTCTTTGATTTCATATGAATTAATTGATAATAATTTTATTACTTTAAAAAATAATATTAATGATATTATTATTAAGCTTATAAAAAAATATTGTGAAAAGAATTTTATTATGTTTTATCAAGATGATTCTTATATTTACATTGATAATACTATTATAGGTAATAATGATTATCTTTTCTTTAATATTTATGAGATTGATAATATGTTATCAAATTTAACTTTAGATAATCATATAAATGATATTAATGAATTGGATATTAAATATAAAAATAGAAGTCAAATATAAAAATTTATTATTTAATGTATAATACAGTCTCAAAAAAAAGGGAATATGTATGGAAGGAATAGTTTAAAGCCTTGAAAGATTATATAGAAAAGGAAGATAAATAATGAATAAATATACTAATGAAGGAATAAATAATAATACTTTTGATTTATTGTTTAGTAATGTCGATAATCTTTCTGAGGAAGAATGGGGAAGCTTAGAGGATATTTCTCTTTTTGGACTTATTAGTACTTTTACTTTAAGAGAAAGAGATGCTTCTTTAGTTTCTAGATTAAAGAGTATTGGTTTTGATATAAATGATATTACTTATGATGAAGAGAATGCATCTTATAGATATTTAGACGAAAAGAATAATATTCCATTTGAAATGATTTCTGATTATATTGATAATGAATATATAAAAGATGAATTAATTAGTGAAAAAAGATTTGGTAATTGTCATACTATGTCTACGATATTTGCATATAGCATTGAAAATTCTATGGTTGTTACAGGTTATATTAAAGCATTAGATCAATTAGTTTTACATTCTATCATTGAATATAGTAAAGATGAAGAAATATATGTTATTGATTGGACTCGTAATGTAAAAATGTTAAAGAGTGATTATGAAAGATTAACTGGTTTTACAGAGTTGGCTAGATTTAATGGTGATGTATGTTATAATGATTTAGGATATTTAGAATCATTAAATATTAATTCTAAATCATATGTGTGCTTTAGAGATGAAATTATTAATGATATAGAAAAGAATAAAAGATTATTTAAGAGGGAGAAATAACATGGGAGTTAAAGAAAAAATAAAAGATTCTATTTTAGATGCTTTTTCAAAACAATATTTAAGAGATTTTTTTGCTAGTACTGATGAAAAAAAGATTGAAGACTTTATGAAAAATTCAAAAGTGTTTGATATTGGAACTATATTTTTCATAGCACAATTATCAACTAGATTTAAAGATCTTATTAAAAATAGAAATATGGCATCTTATTTAATTCCAACTGCATATGATATGTTTAAAGATTCAGTTTTTGAATCGATTATTGATGATCTTAAAGATTATTGTGAATTTAATAATATTTCGTTTGAAACAGAAGAAGAAACTATATTAATAAATGGTGAACCTATTATTGTGGGTCATCACTTATTCTATGATTTATTTAGTTTAGAAGAACATTTATTAAACTTAACTAAAAATAGAGTTAAATAAAAAGGAAAAGTGTTTTCTTTTTGGGTTTTATAAGTAGGAATATTTCTAGGAAAGAAATTATTCCTACGAATAGAATAATACTTACAAATATAATTATTTTTTTATATAAAATAAAAAAACGATATCAAATGATATCGTTTTAATTTACCAATGGGGCCTCAATTTAACGTGTTTACGAAAAATCGGCACAAACCTATGAATTGAGATTGACTCAATTACTTGAATAAAATATATCACAACATTATGACATTTGCAAATGATTATGATTTGTCGTATTTATAAAAACCTT
>CAMKQS010000101.1 GCA_946414975.1 uncultured Caryophanales bacterium
TATCAATTAAGAATAGATATAATCATACTGTTACAAATCCAGATTGTACATTTAATAATGATTTAGAAAAAATTATTCCAGGATTAACTTATAGCTTTGAAAAAAATTATAATCTTAATATTAATCAAAATTATCCAGTTGAATTAAGCACCAATTATGTAAGAGCAAACGATGGTAAATACTATAAATATAATGTGGAAATTGGTAATATTTATTATTGTCCTGAAAATATAATTATAAGAAATGGTGAAGTTATAAAAAAATTTATGGATAAAGAAAAATACATAGTCATGGATTATTTTATATTAAACTTACAAAATAAAGAAGAAAATAATATAAACCCAAAAAGTGTATCTTTATATAGTAAAATTATAAAAGATTCTTTTGTTGATGATTTAAAAGATTTAAAAAAAATTAATATCACAAAGGTTAATAAAAATGAGAAGATTATTGAACTTATAAAGAATAATGATGATATAGTATATATAAAATTAAATAAATTTAACAATATAGTTTCTTATAAGAATTTAGGTCTAAATATTATTAAAGATAATTTCTTAAAATATAATAGTAAACTAGAAAGCATAATAATAGATAACGTAACTAAGATAGGTGATAATTTTTTAAGTAGTAATAGAATAATAAAGAATATTGATGTGAAAAATGTTTTAAAAATAGGAGATAATTTTTTAGATCATTGTTCATCTTTAAGAAGCATTAATTTAGAAAGTGTAAAAGAAATAGGAAATAACTTTTTGAATAAGGGTGAGTGTTTAGAATATATAAATGCACCTAATTTAATAAGTGTTAAGGATAATTTTTTGCAACTCAACTGGAAGATGAAAACTTTAGTTTTACCAAGTTTAATATCTGCTGGTGATTCTTTTTTAGCTTTTAATACCAATTTAGAGTTATTATCAATTCCTAATTTAGAAAGTACTGGAGTTCATTTTCTTTATTCAAATCAAAATGTAAAAAGTATTAATTTTAATAAGTTAAAAGAATTAAAAGCTGGTTTTTTTAAAAGTAATTCTAGTTTAAAGAAAATAAATTTAGATAGCGTTGTTAAAATAGCTGGATTATGCTTAAGAAATGCTAATATAGAAGATGTAATTTTAGATAATGTAGAAGAAATTGGGTATGCATTTATGGAAAACAATAAGCTAGCTAAAAATGTAAGTATGAAAAAGCTTGTTAAAGTTGATAATTATTTTTTTAGAGAGAATTGGGGTGTAGAAAATATATATTTTCCTAATTTACAGAAAATTGGTAGTAATTTTTTTGAAAAAAATAATGATGTAAAAAGTGTTAGTTTGCCTAAATGTATAAGTGTTTCAAATAAATTTTTATTTTTAGCTGATGAGATTGAAGAAGTAATAATGCCTAATTTAATATTTGCGGGTAGTAATTTTATGTATAGAGGCGAATCTGTGAAGAAAATATATATGCCGCTTTTAGAAGATGTTGGTGCAAACTTTTTATACTGGAATAAATTTCTTGAGGAAATTAATTTTCCGTCACTATATGCAATGGGACCTTATTTTTTAAATAATAACAATAGATTAAAGAAAATATATATGCCAAGTTTATCTACAGACTTTGCAACGCTTGCTTTTTGTGCTAAAATAAAGAATATGAAAAATGAGGGCTGTAAAGTTTATTTGAAAGATTGGAAGTGTTAGTTTGATACAATGTGATAATATTGGATTAAGATTTAAAGATAGGATTCTTTTTAAGGGTGTTAATATCAAGTTTGAAAATGATAATTGTTATGGTGTTATTGGTGCAAATGGTGCTGGAAAATCAACTTTTTTAAAAATACTTGCTGGTATAATTGAGCCCACTAGTGGTAATATTATTAAAGGTAAATTTGATAGAATTAGTTATCTTGTACAAGATCATAATGCATATGATGATTATAATGTAATAGAGACTGTTATAATGGGTGATCAAGAATTATATGATATAAAAACGGAAAAAGATGCAATATATTTAAAAGAAGATTTTACAGATGAAGATGGTATTCGTGCTGGTGTTTTAGAAGATTTATTTTTAAAGAAAAATGGTTGGCAAGCAGAGGCAGATGCGGCAATACTTTTATCAGGACTTGGGATTGATGTAAGTAAGCACTCTTTATTTATGAAGGATTTAAAAGAAGTAGAAAAAGTAAAAGTAATGCTTGCTCGAAGTTTATTTGGTAATCCTGATATATTACTTTTAGATGAACCAACAAATGGTCTAGATTTAGAATCAAAAACTTGGTTAGAAGAGTTTTTATTGGAATTTAAAAATACTGTAATAGTAATATCACACGATAGACATTTTTTAAATAAGGTTTGTACTCATATGGTTGATATCGATTATGAGAAGATTAGTATGTTTATAGGTAATTATGATTTTTGGGTAAAATCATCCGAACTTATTCAAAAGCAGATGAAGGATAGTAACAAGAAAAAAGAAGATAAAATTAAAGAGCTAGAAGATTTTATTAGGAGATTTTCAGCTAATGCTTCAAAGTCGAAACAAGCAACAAGTAGAAAAAAAGCACTAGAAAAAATACAGTTAGATGAAATAAAACCATCATCAAGAAGATATCCATATATAACATTTGATATAGATAGAAATTTAGGTAAGGATGTTATTAGAATAAATAAATTAAATTATGAAGTAGATGGTAAGTCATTAATTAAAAATTTAAAATTAACAATAGAAAATAATGATAAAATAGCTTTAATTGGAAATAATGAACAAGCTAAAACCGCTCTTTTAGAATTGATTTATAATAATTATGATAATATTAATTATGGTAAGACAGTAACTATGAGCTACTATCCTAAAGATAATAGTAAGTTTTTTAATAAAAATATTAATATGGTTAAATGGTTAGAACAATATTCTAAAGATACTGATGAAACATTTATTAGAGGATTTTTAGGTAGAATGCTATTTAGTGGAGAAGA
>CAMKQS010000102.1 GCA_946414975.1 uncultured Caryophanales bacterium
GTTTAGATGATGGACAAAAATCATTAGAAAAATTTATTAAAGATTATTGTAATTAAGGAGAAAAAATGAGTGAAATAGATTTAAATAAATTAGAATATGTTGAAGATGAAGGATTTCAAGGAGAAATTAAAGTTGATTTTTTAGGAACAACTGTAAAGCCAATTTTAATTATTCAGACTGAAGATGATAAGATAGATGATATACAGTATGAAAGTTATAATAAATTTATTGAAAATTGGGATAAAATACAAGTTGATGTTATCAAAAAAGTCTTGGATTATTATAATGATGAAGAAAAAGGTTCTTATGGGCCAGATGATAAAGAAGAGTTTGATAGATGGTGGCCAGAGATTAATACTACAAGTGAGATGGAAAAACAAATTGAATTAGATGGAATTATTATTCCTTATGCAAGTATGATGGATGATGTTTATTCAGGTAGATGTGTATATCTTACATTTAGTAAGAAATATGGCGAAGATATAGATGATAATGGCATAGGCGTGCAAATAATTAATGAAGAAATTAAAAAAATAGGTTATAAAGATATAGCTTTTTAGAAAGGATAGGATAATTATGGATTTTAAAACAATTGATGGAGCAATGGAGATATTTAAAAGTTTAAATTGTATAGGAAATGAAAATTGTATTATTGTAACATTTAAAGATACTAATAGAGAGGGATTTAAATATGGAGCACTAGGCGCAGTTGGTGGAGCTATTGCAGGTGCAGCCGCATCATTTTCTAACGGTATGCTTGCAGGTATACAAGGTTTTGATGGTATGCTTATTAATCTAACAGAAACGGGATTAGGAATAATACCATTAAAGAGTAAGAAAATTCAATTAACACTTAAAATTGATAATATGGAACCACTATTAGATAGATTTGTTTTTGTTGCAAATGAAAACGTTGAGTCAATTATTATTAAGAATTTTAGTTTCTTAAATAAAAAGACTAAAAAAGTAAAAATAAAACTAAAAGATGGTATGGTTTTACATCAATTAGCTCGTGTAGCTGAAAAATCAATTCCATATCAAGAAGGGAATTTTTCTAGATTTATGGATAAATGTAAAAACGGTAAAATAGAATCAGGTGTAAATAATGGACAGGCTGTAAATAATAACCAGCAAGTAGTAAATAATTCTGAACAAGTAAATAATAATATAAGACAGGAACAAAATTTAATCAATAATAATCAGGAAAAAGAGAAATTTGCTAATATGGCGATTAATTTGTTAGTGTCAAATAATATTATATCTGATTATAATGGTATAGGTTGTGAATATGGATATCTTTATTTGATTGAAGGACATGGATATGAGGGATTATTTAAAATAAAAAAAATGGATAAAATTTATTATTTTAAAGTACAAGGCACTAGTATAGAGATGGTTAATTTAGATGAAAATCTTTTTGAACTTCATAAACAGTCATTTTTAGATATGCATAAAAGTTAATGGAGAATGTTAATTATGAATAACGATTTAGTTAAAAAATTTATTGAAAATTATAAACCAGGAGATAATTTAAAAAAACCAGATAATGAAATATTAGAATTTGGGAAAAAGATGCTTCCTAAAGAAATAGTATATCTATGGGAAAATTATGGATTTGGAAACTATGGTAATGGTATTATTAAACTTGTTGATCCAAGAGATTATATGAATAGTTTGTATAGTTGGTTGGGAGAAAAAGATTTTAATAAAATACCAATAATGATGAGTGCATTTGGAGATATATTTTATTATCGAAAACTAGAAAATAACGAAAATGATGTATCATTATTAGATATTCATTATAGGCAAATTGATGTATGTGCATATTCATATCAAGATTTTTTTAATGATTATATTATCAATGGTGAAATAAAAAAGAATGTCCTAAGAGAAAACTTATATAATGTTGCAATAAGTCAGTTGGGCTCTTTAGAATATAATGAAATATTTTTCTTCACCCCAGCACTAATCATGGGTGGTGCGGAGGATATTAAATACATAAAAAAAGGAAGCGCAAGTGTTCATCATCAAATTTTATTGCAGATAAAAAATTAAAACGTTTTAATATACTTTGAATATAGTTTTGAAAGTAGGTGAATTATGCACGATACAACTAATGATGAAAAAACAAAGAATGATGTAAATGAAGAATTAAATGAATATTTTGATTTAGATAATTTAGAGATAGAAAGTTAAAAAAATTTAGAGATAGAAAGTTAAAAAAATGCTTGCAAAATAATTAAATTTATAGTATATTATATTTGCTACTTAATCTTGGTTTGATGTTCTCCGCATTATACTAGGTTTAAGCTTATGAAAAAGAAAGGAGATTATTATGGCTTTAAATAAAGAAAAGAAGGCAGAACTTGTTAAAAAATTTGGAAAGAACGATAATGATACTGGTTCTATAGAAGTACAAATTGCTATTTTAACAGAGGAAATTAATTCTTTAACAGAACATTTTAAAGAACATAAGCATGATCATCATTCAAAAAGAGGATTACTTAAGAAAGTTGGTCAAAGAAAGAGTTTACTTAACTATTTAATTAAACATGATGTTACAAGATACCGTAAGATTGTTAAAGATTTAGGCTTAAGAAAATAAAATAAACACACTGGACACTCTTTTTTGAGTGTCTTTATTTTGAGGAGGTAATGTATGAAGAAAGTATATGAGTTAGATTTTAGAGGAAGAAAATTAATAGTTGAAACAGGAGAACTTGCTAAACAAGCAACAGGTGCGGTACTTGTTAGATATGGTGATACTGTAGTTTTATCTACTGTAGTTGTATCAAAAAATGCAAATGTTTTATCTGATTTTTTTCCACTTATGGTTTTATATCAAGAAAAATTATATT
>CAMKQS010000103.1 GCA_946414975.1 uncultured Caryophanales bacterium
AGCAAAGGGATTGTTATCATTTATGTTATCACTACCAGAAGATTGGGATTATTCAATTAATGGATTAACTTCAATTAGTAAGGAAGGAGTTAAGGCAATAAAAAATATTTTAAAAGAATTAAAAAATTGTGGATATTTAGTTATAGATAAAAAACAGAATGAAATTGGTCAGTATGAATATGAATATTTAATATATGAGTATCCAGAGTACCAAAAAGGAGAGGTGGATTTAGGAGAGGTGGAAAAGGGCATACAAATAAATACTAAAAAACAAAATACTAAAAAACAAATAGATAAAATAGATAAAGAGGAAATTTCCTCTTTTTTTGATGCAGGAAAACATAATCAATTAACTAGAGAACTAATTAATAGCAAGTATATTGATGCTAATGATTCACAAATTACTTCTTATGATAAATTGTTTGATTATTTATTAATTAATAATTCATATCAAGATTTAATTAAAATAGTTAAATATATTGTACCTAGAGTAATAAGCAGGGAATTTAAAAATGAAAATGGTAAGTATATTACTAATAAGTTTGGATATTTAAAGAATGCAATCAATAGCAATATAGATAAACTTAATAGTTATAGTAGAGATGAATTATGGAACTATGATAATTACATTGATGACAATGATAACTTATATAATTTAAAAGATATTAATGATTTTGAGAGATAATTAACTAATTATTTGAATTACACATTTACAATTATTACCATTTTTTGTTATTTTTTATGTAGGCGGGAATTGGTAAACATATTTATGCGGTAATATTTCGTATTTGTTGGAGGTAATATGTTAGAAGATTATATAAAATTAAAAGAATCTTATCCTAAATCAGTTATAATGATTAAATCAGGAAACTTTTATGAATGTTTAAATGATGATGCTATAGTAATGAATAACTTATTTGGATATAAGATAAAGAAATTACGTAAATATAATAGAGTTGGATTTCCACTTTCCACTTTAGTTAAAGTTACAGGAGAATTAACAAAAAAAGAAGTAAACTATGTCATTGTCTCAGATGGCGAAATAACGAATGAAAAGTTGAATCATAATAAATACAATGATTATGTCACTATTATAGGAGATAAAAGTAATGATGAGTCTGATTATGATGCTCTAATTAATCACGAACTTACTTTAAAGAAAATTAAGCTTATTAATAAAGAATTGAATGATAACATTGATAATCCAAAAATAATAGATATTTTAAATGAAATTGAGAGGGTAATATGCAAGATAAATTTTTAATTGCTCTTAAAATTAAGAAAACTATTGAATATGTAAAAAAAACTGTTGATAATTATCCACATGGTTATGTAGTATTAAAAAATAATATAATGGATTCATTTTACACTTTACTAAGATTATCATATAAAGCAAGTATTTATAAAGAAATTAACATTATGAAAGATATAATAGTAGAAATAAAAATGATAGAATATTTTATCAAAGTTAGTTATAAATATGAACTTATTAGTTTTAAAAAATTTGAAAATGTAGGTAAATATTTATTAGAATTAAATGCGATGGTAAGTAGTTGGATAAAAAATGAAACGGATAGACAATCTATATAGTAAAATTACAAATATTAAGAATATAACTGATATGTATGACAAGCGAATAAGTATCAATACAAAAAATAAAGTCAAAGTTGAAAGATTTGATGAACACTATGTTTCTAATATAGCAAGGATAAAAGAAATATTAGAAAGTAGAAAATATAAGCCTTATAAATATAACATATTCTTAATTAGAGAGCCTAAAGTTAGATTAATTATGGCACAGAGTATTACAGATAAGATAATTAATCATTTGGTAAGCAAATATTTTCTAGTAGATGTATTTGAGCCGATGTTGATTGAAAATAATATAGCAATGCGAGTTGGTAAAGGAACACATGTCGGAATAAAAAAATTAAAAGAGTGCTTACGGAAGAATATTAATAAAGATATATATATATATTAAAGTATGATGTAAAAAAATATTTTTTTAATTTGGATCATGATATATTAAAGAATATTATTAAAAAGAAAATTAAAGATAAAGATGCTATCAATATATTAGATACAATAATCGATTCAACTAATGAAGATTATATAAACAAAACTATTATTAATATTAAAAACAAAGAAATTGCTAAAATTAAAAATAGTAATATAACAAATAAGAAAGAATTAATAGAGGAATTAATAAAAATACCATTATGTAAAAAAGGAAAATCTGTCCCTATCGGGAATATGTCCAGTCAAACGTTTGCGGTCTTATATGGACATGAAATTGATTTATATATTGTAGAAAAATTAAAGCCAATATTATACTTACGGTATAATGATGACGGTATTCTAATTTCAAATAATAAGGAATATTTAGAATATTGTTTAAAAGAGCTAAAGAAGTTGATGACTAAATACAAATTAGAATTAAACAGTAAAACAAGGATATATCATATAGATGATGGATTTGAATTTTTAGGATTTAAATACATAAGAAAAAATGGCAAATTAATTGTTAAGTTAAAGAATCAAACAAAAAAAAGATTCAAAAGAAAAATAAAAAATATTTATAAACTATATATTAATAATATGTATAACTTAAAAGATTTAAAACAAGTTAAAATGAGTTATTTAGGACATTTAAAGTATGGAAATACAAATAATCTTGTTAAAGTAACATTAGATAGATATGAAAAGGATAGATATTATGATTTAGGATATAAAGTTATAATAAATGAATGTAATGATGTTATTATATGTAATAAAGAATTGGAATATAACTTTTGTCAAGACATCGTGACCCCTTGGGCAAAATATATTAATTATCTAACG
>CAMKQS010000104.1 GCA_946414975.1 uncultured Caryophanales bacterium
AAGTTATTATTAATAATAAAGATATGGATATAACTGATATAGTTGCTATGCAACTTAGACTTGCTATTAATCAGATTAGTAGTGGTTGTAAGATAAATGTTACATCTTTGGATGACGAACAGCTTAAAATGTATAAAAAAGCAATGGATTTAAAGGATGAAATAGATATAGAAAGGGGAATTAAAGGTGGAAAATAATATTAATGATATTATTGGTAAAGCATTAATAGCTAATAATAAAGAATATAATAATAAAAATATTCATGCTTTATTAAATTCAATAAAGGAATCAATTCTAAATAATAAACAAATTTTCTATCAAGCAAATGATATTGATAATAAAAATGATAATGGTGTTATATTAGATTTCAAGATATTTGAAAATATTTTTAATCTAGTATTAAAAGAAAAAATAATGTATGGGGATGTTATTAAATCAGTAAAAGATGAAAATAATAAAATAATTTATGGTAAGCAATTAAGTAATCTTGGTTTAGTTACAATTATTACTGATGGTAATCCATATATTACTTTAGAAATGATTCTAAGAAATATTTTAGCTTATAATTCTATTATATTATGTAATAATGGTAAATCATATGGACTTAATAATTTAATTGTAGAAATTGTTAAAAGTAATTTAAAAAAGTATAATTATGATGAAAATTTAGTTAATTTATATATTACTGATGATTATAATAAATTGCTTAAAAATTTTGCTAGTATCAATAAAGTAATATGTATAGGAAGTCATGATTTACAACAAATAGTATTGAGGCAAGCACAAAATTCAGTTATTTTAAGTGGCTATGAAAATTACGAATTATATATTGAGTCTATAGATAATATAGAATTTATAAATAAAATAATAGAAACTAATTTAAATATACAAGTATATATAAGAAAAGATATTAATATAAAAATTGAAGATTCTATTGAAGTTGTGGATGTAGATGAGGCTATTTCTTTAATTAATTATAATGGTAGTGGATATAGCACGTCAATATTTACTAATGATAAAAACAACGCATCTAAGTTTTTACATGATGTTAATTCAAAAATAGTTACATTTAACACAAGTCCTACTATTGAGAGAATATGTGATATAAAGCAACAAGATTTAATGATAGAAAAAACAATGATTTATCCTATTTGACCATTAGGGAAATAGGTTTAGATTATGTGCTTTAGCCCACGAATTATTTAGAATTAAGAGGTAATCATAGGAAATATTATATGGTTATTTGAGTTGTTAAAGACGATAATTAATGATATAATACTTGATATAAGTTTTAAGGAGGAATAATTATGATTTTTGAACACGAATTTAAAGTAAAACCAAATGATATTAGAAGATTTAAAAAAAGAAATACATATCCTATTGCCCCACCAGCTCCAGAAAAATCACAGTTTTATGATAGAAAATTAAGTCAGTCTTTTGGTAATAGATTTTCGTATGAAAAATTTATTAATAAAAAAAATAATAACGAAATAGATGATCCAGACGTTCATGTTTTAATAAAGAAGAGGTAAATTAAAAAATATAACAAAAATACATAAAAATGTATTTTTTTTCATATGTTTTAATAGGTGGTTATATGAAGGAACAGTTTAAGAGTTTTGTAAGAAAAAATCCAATATTAGTTAAATATGTAGATTCTAAACAGATGACATGGCAACAGTTTTATGAAATGTATGATTTATATGGGGAGGAAAATAGTGTTTGGGATAAATATTTAAATAACAATACTGTATCTAAAGATATTACAAAGACAACTGCTTTTACTGATTTATTAGCTTTTTTAAAAACAATTAATTTAGATTCGCTCAAAGAAGGAATTAATAGTGTTCAAAGAGTGTTAGGTGTTTTTCAAGATTTATCGGGTAATAAGAATGAGAATATTGAAGAAAAAAAAGAATATAAACCTAGACCATTATATAAACACTTTGAGGATTAATGCAGATAAATATTCAATATAAGTTAAGGGAAAATAAAATGTATTTAGATTATCTTCATTCTCATTCTTATTGGTATAAATATCTTAATAGAAATCCAAGTTATTTAGATAGTTTTATAGAAAAATATAAAGAAGAAAATCATTTAAGACCGATTGATAAAATAAGTAAGACAATAGATACTTTAGATATGGTTAGTACTATAATCTCTACTTTGAATAGTTGACACAAATAATTTATAATTATATAATTTTCTTGGGTGTTATTTATGAGAATAATTAGTGGCTATTATAAAGGTAAAAAGATAGATGGATTTGATATAGATGGTACTAGGCCAACAAAAGATAGGGTAAAAGAGTCTTTAATAGCAATAATTCAAAATAAAATAAAAGATAGCGTTGTTTTAGATTTATTTGCTGGAAGTGGAAGTCTTGGAATAGAAGCATTATCTAATGGAGCTGGTTGTTGTTATTTTGTAGATAATAGTAAGGATATTATTAAGATTTTAAAAAGAAACTTAATTGGTATTAATAATAGTTTTTTAGTTTTTGATGATTATAAATCTGCACTTACTGAATTTAGATCTAAAAATATAAAGTTTGATATTATATTTTTAGATCCACCGTATCATTTAAATATTTTAAATAATGCGATTCAATTAATAAAGGATTATAATTTACTTAATAAAAATGGAATAATTATCTGTGAATTTGAAGAAGAAATACCTTGTAATATTTATAATGTTATTAAAGAAAAAAAGTATGGAAAAACTAATATAATAATATTAAAAAATGACTAAAGCTCAAATGAAAATTTAAATGGCAGTTAAGAAATGAAAAAAAGAATTGCAAGAGA
>CAMKQS010000105.1 GCA_946414975.1 uncultured Caryophanales bacterium
AAATATATTTTAATGGTAAAGAATATGATGCATATTCTAAAGTATTAGATATATTTAGGAAAACTACGAATGAATGTTAAAATTATTTAGAAAACAAGATAAAACAGTTATACTAAATATACACAAATAATTGACTTTTGTGAATAAATAGTCTAAAATGAAATTAGGTGATGGTATGTTGTATTTTCATAAAGAACTAAAAGATAAGTTAAAATCTGATTATCAGATACAGAAAGCAGTAATGAATAAAGATTACTATAAAATTGAAACTGGATTGTATTCGGATGTAGAATTTGTCAATCCGTTAGAAATTATTTGTAAGAAGTATCCAAATGCGATTTTCACAATGAATAGTGCATATTATTATTATGATTTAACTGATGTAATACCTGATTATTTTTATTTAGCAACTAAAAGATCTGATAGTAGAATTAATGATATTAATATTAAACAATTATTTATACCTAACGATTTATTTGATTTTGGCAAAACTGAAATTGAAATTGAAAATATTAAAATAAATATTTATGACGAAGAAAGAATGTTAGTTGAATTAATCAGAAAAAGGAATATAGTACCTTTTGATTACTATAAAGAAATAATTTCTAATTATAGAAAAAAGTCTGATAAATTGGATATATATAAACTTCAAGAATATATATCTTATTATAAAAATGAATTAACTTTATATGATACTTTAATGCGTGAGGTGTTTTAGTGAATTTAGAAAAGTTAAGAAAAAAATATATTGATGGTGGGCACAATTTAGCTAATGCATCAGCAAAGATATGTCAAGATATAATTCTAAATAAAATTTTTAAAAGTGATATGAGAAAAAATGTGACAATTAAAGGTGGAGTTGTGATGTATGCTTTATCAAACGATAGAAGACGTGCAACTAGAGATTTGGATTTAGATTTTATAAAATACTCGCTTGAAGATAATGCTATTAAAAATTTTATTGATAAGCTAAATTTAGTAGATGATGGTATTAAAATTTTAATTGATGGAGAAATAAAAGAATTACATCATCAAGATTATAAAGGTAAAAGAATTAATGTTACACTAAAAGATGAAAATAATTTTTCAGTATCAGCAAAACTTGATGTAGGAGTGCATAAAAATCTGGATATTAAGCAAGATGAATTTTGTTTTAATCTAGATACAATTAATGAAAGAGCTACTTTGATTATGAATTCAAAGGAGCAAATTATATGTGAAAAACTAAAATCATTATTAAGGTTTGGTATAAGAACAACTAGGTATAGGGATATATTTGATATATATTATTTAATTAACAATACTGATATAAATAAAGGTTTTTTATTAAAAATTTTAAAATTGTTGATTATTGATGATGAAACAATGAGAGAAAAAAGTATTATTGATATAAAGACTAATTTAGAAGTAATATTAAATAATAGTATTTTTAAACGAAATTTAGCAACTGCAAGAAATAACTGGCTTGAAATACCCGCTAATGACGTTATTAAAAATATTTTGGATTATTTGTTATCACTAGAATTAATTGAGGTATAGACTGATGAATATTGAAGAGATAAGAAATCAGATTTATAGTAAAAAGTTGTTAATTAAAAAAATAGAAAGTGAAATAAATGAATTATAACAGAAATTGAATGA
Organism: uncultured Caryophanales bacterium; assembly: GCA_946414975.1. The sequence continues at coordinate 1,642 of CAMKQS010000105.1, forward strand.
AATTAATGATAACGAAAATATAAAAAAGATTAGTCTAGATGAAAAAGTTTCTGTATTTATGGATTATTTTAAATGCCGCGATGATGTTTATCCTTGCTTATCAATTAATAAAGATAATAAGTATTATCAACCAGCATGTAAAAATGAATGGCGACAAGGTGTTTGTAATAAAACCATGGGTAAAAATGTAAAAACTGTAAATATAGAGAGAATATACCTCTAACAAAAGATATAATATATAAACATTTATGTAATGATAAAACAATAGGAGTATATCCAATGCTCTCTGATTATACTTGCTATTTCTTAACATTTGATTTTGATGACAAAAATAATGATAAGAAAATAAAAAGTGATGTATTAGCTCTAGTTAGTGTCTGTGATGAATACAATGTCCCATTAGTTTTATAACTAGGAAATGCAACATGAAAAATTGTCCTGTGATAAGGTATTTCATAATAGATAGAGATAAGTTTTACCACTCAGGCAATTCCGTTAATCATATTGGATATAGAAAATCAGGAATAGACTTATTACACGATCTTAGTATTAAGAGAGTATTAATTAATGATATTAATAAAATAATAGAGCGTAATATAAATGAGTAAAGTTGCAATAGAAGATACTAAAAACATGATAATGAAAGAATGCTTTGAAAATCTAGAAACAACATCAGTACTTTATATATAGTATTTGTTGATAAGGTTTAAATCAACGCAGTTGGTAAGAAAGATGTAGTTAAAATCATAAAAAATCAAACATTGATTTAATGAACAATGCTAAAATATTAATTTTATTAGATAGTCAAAAAACGACTATCTTTTTTACATAATCTGACAATAAAATGCAGCATTTTTAGCAAAAAAAAAACTTTCAAATTTGCAAAAAAAGTATTTACACGAGCGAAAATTCGTGGTATGATGTATCTAGACTAGAGGTAGTTCTAAAATAAACACCTTAGTCGACAGTTTTCTCATTATAATAGAAAGAGGGATGATGGTATGAGAAATAGTAAAAAAGTTAGAGGTTTCACTCTAATCGAGTTGATTGCTGTACTCGTAATTATGGCAATAAT
>CAMKQS010000106.1 GCA_946414975.1 uncultured Caryophanales bacterium
TGCACATGATGATGTAAATAAGTCTGGCTCAGTTGGAATACCACTTGCAGGAAATCATGTGAAAATAATTGATCCCGCAACAAGAAAAACTGTAAGATATGGTGCAGTAGGTGAGATTGTAGTAAATAGTAAGGCATTAATGATGGGGTATTTAAATGATGAGTCTGAAACTAATGAAGCTTTGCAAATACATAATGATGGACATATTTGGCTTCATACTGGTGATTTAGGATGTATGGATAACGAAGGATTTTTATACTATAAAGGAAGAATTAAAAGAATGATTATCACAAGTGGATATAATGTGTATCCATCACATATAGAAGAAGTAATTGAATCACATCCTGCAGTATTACAATGTACTGTAGTTGGAGTACCACATCCATATAAACAAGAAGTACCTAAAGCATTTATTGTTTTAAAAAGTGGTTATATAGGTATATTTGAAAAATCTGAAATAAAAAAATATTGTGAAGAACATTTAGCTAAATATATGGTACCAAAAGAATTTGTAATAAGAAGAAAATTACCAAAAACTAAACTAGGTAAAGTAGATTTTAATAAACTAAAAAGTGATGTAGGGGAAGATGATTAATGAAAAAAACTAAAAAGAAAAAATATATAATGTATCACGTATATAGAGTGGTGCTTGGAATTTTGTTTAAGTTATACTATAATCCTAAAATAATTAATAAAGAAGTAATTCCAAAAGATGGTCCTATATTAATTGCAGGAAATCATAAACATGTTTATGACCAGTGTTTAACTATTATTGCAACTAAAAGAACCATAAGATATATGGCAAAAAAAGAATATTTTGATAATAAGAAATTAGCTTGGTTTTTTAAAAGTGCAGGATGTATTCCTGTGGATAGATCAAAGAAAGATAATAAATCAGTATCATCTGCTTTAGAGTTTTTAAATGAAGGTGGTGCGATAGGCTTATTTCCAGAAGGTACTAGAAATAAAACAAAAGAATTTTTATTACCATTTAAATTTGGAACAGTATCCATGGCAGCAAAAACTAATGCAACAATTATCCCTTTTGGCCTTACAGGAGATTATAAATTTAGAAGTAAAAACTTAAAAGTAAGATATGGTAAACCATTTAAAATTGGGAATATGACATTAGAAGAAGCAAATAATAAACTATATAAAGAAGTAGAAAGATTAATGAAAGAAAATTTGAAAGAAGAAAATAATTGAAATGGTTATTTAAAAGTGATAAAATTATATTGTATTTAGGAAGGTGATAATATGAGTAAAATAAAAGATGTAATTGGAAGAGAAATATTAGATTCTAGAGGAAATCCTACAGTTGAGGTTGATGTAATTCTAGAAAGTGGTATTATGGGAAGAGCTATGGTACCTAGTGGTGCATCAACCGGAGAGCGTGAAGCATTAGAAATGCGTGATGGTGGAACACGTTATATGGGAAAAGGTGTATTAAATGCTGTAGCACACGTAAATAACGAACTAAAAAATTTAGTTGTTGGAATGGATGTGTTAGATCAAAAGAAATTAGATTATGCAATGATTGAACTTGATGGAACAGATACTAAATCAAAACTTGGTGCGAATGCTATTTTAGGTGTTTCAATGGCAGCATTAAAAGCAGCTGCACAATATAAAAATTTACCATTATATAAATATATTGGCAATGGTAAAACATTACCTAAACCTATGATGAATATCATTAATGGTGGTGCTCATGCTGATAATAAACTTGACTTTCAAGAATTTATGATAATACCACAAAGAGATACAATAAAAGAAAGAGTAAGAGTTGGCTCAGAAGTATTTCATAACTTAAAGAAAGTATTAAATGAAAGAGGATTATCAACAGGAGTAGGAGATGAAGGTGGATTTGCACCTGATTTAAAAAGCAATAGCGAAGGATTTGATCTTATTATAGAAGCTATAAAAAAAGCTGGATATGAACCAGGTGTTGATGTAAATCTTGCAATAGATGTTGCTGCATCAGAATTTTATAAAGATGGTAAATATAATCTAGTTGGAGAAAATAGAAGTTTAACAACAGAAGAACTTGTTGATTTCTATGTTGAATTAGTTAACAAATATCCAATTATTTCTATAGAAGATCCAGTTGATGAAAATGATTGGGATGGATTTAGATTAATTACAGAACGTATTGGAGATAAAGTTCAACTTGTTGGAGATGATTTATTTGTAACAAATAAAAAGTGTTTACAAATGGGTATAGATAATCATGCAGGAAACGCTATTTTACTTAAAGTAAATCAAATAGGAACAATTACAGAAACATTAGAAACAATAGAACTAGCTAGAAATAATAATTATAAAACAATTATTTCGCATAGAAGTGGTGAAACTGAAGATACAACAATAGCTGATCTTGCAGTAGGTCTTGATTTAGGTCAAATAAAAACAGGCTCTATGTCTAGAACAGATAGAATCTGTAAATATAATCAATTAATTAGAATAGAAGAAGAATTAGAAAAATAATTCTTTTTTATTATCTAAATTTCTTGAAAATATAAAAAAATAATTGTTAAAATAATTATTTTATGATAAAATTATATTGTCTTTTAAAAAGGCCCGTTGGTGAAGTGGTTTAACACATAGCCCTCTCAAGGCTACA
>CAMKQS010000107.1 GCA_946414975.1 uncultured Caryophanales bacterium
AAAATGCTGAAAAGTCATTTATTATGGGAATATTGATGGCTGGATTTATGAATGGTGGACAAAAAGTTGTTGAAATTACAATAAACGGTTCAAAAGTAAGTGTTAATGCAGAAGAAATATTAGAATATGTTAATGATCACCCAGATGTAGAAGTAGAAGATGCTATAAAAGAATGTCAACCAAGTTTGTATAATAAACTTTTTGGAACATCAAATAATAAAGTTAATATTGGAGATATAGATTCTAGAATTAATCAATTATCTAATGGAAATGTTCATAAAGTTCCAACTGCAATAAAACAGATTTTATCAGATCAATATAGCAGTTCTAGAAATAATGCTGATTTAAGATATACATGTAGGCGAGGGGTGGAAATTTTAATCAAAGGTGGTTATACCAAAGAAGAAGCAGCAAATATAATTGGTCAACAATATAGTGCCGTTCTTTCAAAAAATGGGTATGATACATATACTGATCCAAATACTGGGATAAAGATAAATGTTATGAAGGGAATGGATTGGAATAATCAACCAAATTCACCTAAGCAGATTATGTCTGAAATTAATAAATTACCTATTGAATTAAGAGGTGTAATTAAAGAAGTTAATTTTTATGATACATTTAATCCATATGATTTTTATTGGGAGAACAAATATAATATGAATAATTTCGTAAGTTACGCAACAGGTGGCTCTGGAATGATAAACTTTTGGGCTTCTAGTAGGCTTAGATTAGGTACTGTAGCACATGAAGCAGCTCATAATTATGATACAGCATATGCTTATAATTGGGGAGTTGAGACTCAAAGAATAAGCGAGTCTCAAATGTGGAAAAATGCTATGAATAGTGATTATAATTTGAATGGATTAAATGGAGTAACAGAGTATGCAAGAAGTTCTAATTCATCTGTTGAAGATTTTGCTGAAGCTATTTCACTTTATTATACAAATCCCAATGCATTAGATGCATTTCCTGCGAGAAAGGCAATCATACAACAGTATTTACCTGCTCCTGATACAATTGCTACTGCATATGATGCAGTTTATGATATAATGGTTAATAAATACGGTGTAAAAGAAACCGAAATAAGATTGAAAAATTATTATAATACAGGAAATATTAATGAGATAACAAGAGAAGATGGTGCAAGAGATAAGCTTAGAAAGTATTCACTTGAAGAATTTAGACAATATTTAAATGAAGTAGAAATGCAAAAAGTAAATGATAAATTTAGAGCAATTGAGAATAGTTTTAATTTATGCATGTCGGCTTTAGAGAAAAAATATGGATTTAATAAAGCCGTTCAGCAAATGCAATCATTTATTAATACAGGAAATATTAATTATATAACAAGCACAGATGGTGCGCGACAAAGTATACAATACGATGTAACAGATTATAGAAGATATTTACAGTCAATTAATAATGGTTCTTTAAATATTTCACAATTATATGGAGGTAATTAAAATGGATATGAGTGATTTTATAAAAGATGAAGTTGATATGCCGGTTAATATACCGAAGCCGGTAAAAAGTGCAAGTACAAAAATAGTGTATTTTGATGAACAAGGAAAAAGTTGTGATAAAGAACAAGCTGTTAGTGCAATTATCACAGAATATGATAAGGATGGCAATCTTATAAATGAAAATTGGATGAAATTGAAGGATGAAAATCAAAATTCTAAACATTTCTAAAAATATTAATAAATATCTGGAAATAAAAAAAAAATTGTGATAAAATATATTCGTATTTATTTGAAGGAGTAATTATAAATATCTTTTAAAGAGAGCTAGTGGTTGGTGTAAACTAGTAAGATTTTATAATGAAGACATCAAATGTTAAGAATAATCGTATATCTGCGTTAAAGAAAGAGTTAGCTAGTCTATGAATTAAGGTGGTACCGCGAATATTTCGCCCTTATGTTTATAGACTTTTTTTATTTTTTAGGAGGTAATATGAAGAAATTTAATACAGAATATAGTATAAAAAATATAAATGAAGAAGTTAATTTAAAAGGTTGGGCATCTAAGGTACGTAATTTAGGAGGACTTATTTTTATTGATTTAAGAGATAGAAGTGGTATTATTCAACTTGTTATTAATCCAGATAGTAGTTGTTATAGTATTGCTACTAAAATAAAGAGTGAATATGTAATAAGTGTAAAAGGAGTAATTAGTAAAAGAAGTAGTATAAATAAAAATATTGAAACAGGAGAAATAGAAGTAATTGTTAGTAGTATAGAGATATTAAATAAATCTAAAGAAATACCATTTGAAATAACTGATTCAACAACTGCTTTAGAAGATACTAGATTAAAATATAGATATTTAGATTTAAGAAGAGACACATTAAAAAATAAATTAATTACTCGTCATAAAATTACAATGGAAACACGCAAATATTTAGATTCCTTATCTTTTTTAGAAGTTGAAACACCAATTTTGTGTAAATCAACTCCAGAAGGAGCAAGAGATTATTTAGTGCCATCTCGTGTAAACAAAGGTTCTTTTTATGCATTACCACAGTCTCCTCAACTTTTTAAACAATTACTTATGGTTGGTGGAATTGAAAGATATTTTCAAATTGCTAAATGTTTTAGAGATGAAG
>CAMKQS010000108.1 GCA_946414975.1 uncultured Caryophanales bacterium
ATTATCACCTAATTATATTTTAACATAAAAATAAGAGGTTTAGGTCCTCTTATTTTATGTGGGTTCGTTGGCTTATTTACCACAACATTGTTTATATTTCTTACCACTGCCACATGCGGCGCCATTTAGTATATTATACATACTTATAATATTATGCATATTTCCTTTATTTTCAAGGGTTTGTGGACAGGTAACATTTTGTATTTTAAGTACTATTTTTGTCATTTTTTATATAAAATATTCATCTAATGTGCACAAAATGTGCACAAATCCTAGCATATCCTATATTTTCTTTGTCACCATTATTATACATAATATAAGAATATTAATCAATTAATCATTTATCGTAATATCTTAATATTACAAACAACTAAAATTCCTTTTTTAAAAATATTTTTTTAGAAATTAAATAAGAAATACCTATAAAAATAATAGATAATATTAAAAAGATAATTAATCCATAAGAATCAAGGAATGTTATTATACTAGTAGGAATACTTATATTTATAACCTTTTTTAATAAAATAATTACTGCAAATGCTCCCATGCCAAGAATAAACATTGCAATTCTTCCTTTTTCATGTCCATACTTAAATAAAAATGGAAATAGCATAGAAACTAAAATAAATATTGCAAATAAACAACCACTTATAGATGAAATCGCATCACTAAAATTAATAGTTGTTTTAAAATTGCTAATTATAAAAGTACAAATAATACCTATAATAGTTGCAAATATAATTAAAGTAATAGTAGTTATATATTTAGATTTTACGGTGTTAATTTTACCTTGAGGCAATGCTGATGCAAATGAATACCAATTATTATATTCATCATATCCAAAGGTTGAAATACATATCATCAACATCATAAAAGGAAGTATAAATGACATATCCGCCTCAAACATAAATGTATAGAATAAATAAATAAAAATTGCGAATATCAAAGTTTTTAAATTATTTCTTATCATAAATATATCTTTTTTTATCATTCCAAGCATTTTACTTTCCTCCTTTAATCATAAGTAACATTAAATCTTCAATAGTTATCTTGTCTATCACAAAATCTTTGTATTTTTTTCTACATTTATCTTTATCATTTATTAAAATTTCATAACTATATTTATTTTTTCTAAAAGATACAATATCATTTGTATCAATTCTATCAAACTCATCAATATCACATTTTAAAATACCATAGTTATCAATTATTTCATCTCTTGTATTTTCTAATACAATTGTTCCTTTATCAATAAAAATTATGTGGTCAGCAATATGTTCTAAATCACTTGTAATATGAGTAGATAAAATAATGGTGTGTTCTTCATCTTTGATGAAATTTAAAAATAAATCTAAAACCTCATTTCTAACTATTGGATCAAGTCCACTTGTTGCCTCATCTAATATAAGCAATTTAGGATGATGAGATAAAGCAGTTGCTATTTCAACTTTTTTTCTCATACCTTTTGACATTGTCTTTAATATTTGATTATCTTTTATACCAAAATCTTTTAAATATTTATAAAACAATTTACTATCCCAATTTTTATAAATATCTTGCATAATAGAATCTATGTTTCTTGAATTAAGTGATTCAGGGAAGAAAGTATTATCTAATACAACTCCAATATCCTCTTTTATATTTAGTTCCTGTTCTTCTAAATCTTTATCAAAAATTTTAATCTTACCATCATCTTTCTTTATAATATTTAAAATAGATTTTATTAATGTAGTTTTACCTGCACCGTTTTCTCCAATTAAGCCAATCACTGCACCAGATGGTATTTTTAGTTCATCAACTTTTAAACTAAAATCAGGATAGTTCTTTTTTAAATTTTTAATTTCTATAGCATATTTCATTATTTATCACTCCCATAAAATAGATTAAATACATCAATTATTTCTTCCTTTGATATATTAAATTTCGATGATATATCTACAATTTTTGATATATATTCTTCAATATCTTTTTGTGCTTTATCTTTAGCCAGTTCTGTATTTTTAGGTGCTACAAAAGTACCCTTTCCTTGCCTAGAAATAATGTAGCCATCTTGTTCTAATTCATCATAAGCTTTTTTAATCGTCATTACACTTATTTTTATATCTTGTGCTAAACTTCTTATAGAAGGTATCGCATCATCTTCTTTTAATTCATCATTCATAATTTGTTCAATAATAGAATTTTTTATTTGCTCATAAATAGGAACTGAACTGCTATTACTTATAATCATTTTCATAAGAATTGCCTCCTTACATATAACAGTATATAACACTATATAACATTTGTCAACAAATCACATAAAAATAGGTAGAATTATTTCTACCTATAGGAATCGTAATATTACTATTTTCCGATTATAAAAAATACGTGGCACGTTTTGTTACGAAGTAATGAAAGTGGCGATAGTATTTTTCTTTTTTATGAAACTAATTGTTGAAATAAAAAAGGCACCTTTACTACTTACGCTAGTTTGTAGTATTGGTGCTTAAACGGGATTCCAAAGGGTTTATCCTTGGCACAC